>JAJXTA010000111.1 GCA_021784265.1 bacterium
GCTAAACATCCACGCTAACCCGATCCCCAACACCGTCCGATTGAGCCACTTCGGCCAGGCAAGAGCGGGTGGGGCGGAGGGCGCCGAGGGCGATTGACCGGTCATGAGGAGGCGGGTGGCGTGGGGTGGGCGGCGGCGGGCGGTCGTCGGGGCTTAGGGCGTCAGGCTGGTGAGGCTGGCCCACTCCGGCAGGGCGACGCTGAACCGCACCGTCTCCCGCGTCGAGCCCAAATAGCCGCCCCAACCGACGCGGAGGTCACGAACGTGGTGGAGGTCCGGCGCCCCGTTCCCGGCGCCCGACCAGCCTGCTCGCTGGAACTGCCGGAGGGGAACGAAGCAGCGTTCATAACCCGGCGCCGCCAGGGACCGGCCGGTGTTGGCCAGGAAATCGGCTCCGCCGGTTTCTCCCAGGATCACGAGCAGTTGGGCTGGGGTCCGCTGGCCCGCCGGCACCCAGGTGTCGATCACTAGGCAGTCCGCCTGGCTCAAGTCCAACGGGACCGCAAAGGGGAACTGGGCGAAAAGGAACGTGTCCACCCTACCCTTGGTCAGGCGGCCGGTGGCTTGCCAAGCCGGCCCTGGACCAACTTCGGGGGCTGGGGCGAGCGTGGCCTCCACGTAAGTGCCGTGCGGCACGGTGGGTTCGACCAGGGGGACTGGCCGCTGGACGAGGTTGGGCAGCGCCGCGGATCCCCAGGGCCGCCGTTGGGGTGGCCGGGCGTGGGTGAAGGTGACCACCGCCGCCCGGTACCCTCCCAGCTCGAGGGTGAGGTCGTCAGGCGTAGCGAGCGGTCGGGGTTGGCCGGTGGCGGGGTCCCAGACTCGGCCGGCGCCGGTGGCGGCGAAGCTTACCTGGCCCGCCCACGCGGCCGGGCTGTCGTTGATGAGGAAGAAGACCTCTTGCCCGTCGAGGTGACGATGGGTGACCCGGAGAGGGGCGGTGGGAGGGCGCACGCGGAGGTCGGGCTCGAGGGCGCCGCTGAGCGCCAACGGCAGCAGCGCTTCCGCCCCGGCGGGGAGGTAGAGTCCTACGCCGCCGGCGGCGTTGACCTTGGCGCGGGGATCGGGAGCGGGCGCGCCGAACATTTCCTGGGCCAGCGCCCGCACGCGCGGTGCGGGAAAGGCCGCCTCGCTATTGGCCGGCCGGGCGCCGAGGGCGACGACGATCCCGCCTTGCCGCACGAAGCGGGCGAGGTTTTCCCACGCTGCCAGCGGCAGGGTATCGACGCCTGGCAGCACCACCACCCGCCAGCGCAGGGCGCCGTGCCGCAGCACTCCGCCGCGGACTGTCGCCTGGGCGAGGGCTTGGCCATCCACAATGGTGAAGTCGCGCGCCGCCGCGAACAGGCTCTCCTCGGCGGCGCGATAGAGGTTTTCAATGCGCAGGGCGGCGGCGGCCTCGGTGGCCCAAAGGCGGGAGGGGGTGAACTTGGGCCAGATGCTCTCGACGGGATACACCAAGGCGATCTCCGCCACTTGATGGCCACCCCGCACCGCGGCGCAGCAGCGGCCCACCCAGGTGTTGAGCCGGCGCAGTTGGGGGTCACTAAGACCACCGAAACTGTAGTAACTGTTGATCGTGTTGACCCCTGCCACGATCAAGCGGTTGCACGTGCCCCGGATTTCCGCTTCGGTCACCACGCGGCGGGGACGGGTATCGCCCGCCGGGCGCCACACCTGGCTGTGATCGGACGTTTCGCACATGACCTGGGTTCGGCCTTCGAGCTCGCCCGCGCTGGCCAGGAGCCGGGCAATATACCACGGCACCTCGGGCGGGAGACTCGTGAGGCAATCGATGCCCGGGGCGTCGAAGCGACGGGCACAGCGGAAGAAGTCACCATAAAGCGGCACATGCGCCACCGGACTCTCCTCCATCAGCAGGTGTCCGCCGGAGGCAAGGTCGTGGCGGCGACACCAAGCGCGGATTTGGCCAAAGTAATTCTCGGAGACCAGCTCGCCGACGGTGAGCCAGAAGTCGTAGCGTTGCTTGGCCCCCGCCGGGCCGGCCTCGGCGAGCAGGGCGGGGAGCACGTTGGCATCCAGGGCGTAGCCGCGTCGGCGCTGGAATTCTACAGGGAGGTTCGGCGCCCACGGTAGCGGGCGATAGGGCATCGGCCGCAGGAAGCAACTCATCAGCGACGGCTCATCGGTGAAGGTGGCGGCGAAGTACTTCCCCAGGTCGGACCCGAGAGCGCGGGCGTAGCGCGCGTGGGTGAGTTCCAGGAAACGGGCGGTGGGTTCCGGTTCGAGGAGGTTGACGTAGGGGATATGTTGCCACAGGTTGCCTTCGGCATGGGTCCCTTCGTAGAGGGGGCTTTCGGTGATCGCCATGACCTCCCATCGCCCCGCGGGCGCGGTCCACTGTAAGCGCCCGTTGTGGACGTGGGCGGCGAGGTCTCGCTTCTGGTCCGACCGGAGCTGGCCGGCGTGCACCGGAAAGGCCGCCGTCAGCACCGGCCGCCCCGGTGGAAGGTCAAGGGCGACGGGGCCGGCGTCGCACTCCTGGTTGACGGCCAACAGGCCACGCGCCTCCCACTGCGGATGGTCGCGCAACACCAAGCCGCCGGCGTTGCCCGAGGGGTAGCCGCGCTCGTCGTAGAGCCACAGGGCCATGCCCGCGGCCTTGGCCGCCTTGACGCCCCGGACGAAAGCCTGCCATTTCGCGTCGCTTTCCAGGTACTGATCAAACGACACATTGCAGACCACGCCGCCGAAGTCGGAGTTAGTGAGCTTGGCGATGAGGGCGTCTTGCGCCTGGGGTTGGTCTGGCCAGCCATGGATAATTTGCTGGATACGGGTGCCGGCGGGCGGATTGGCGAAGCGCTCGGCCCATTCGTGGGGGCTGGCGAACGCCGCTGCGGCCAGCAGCGTAAGGCCGGCCAGGGCCGCCCCAGGCCCCAATAAGGGCCGGGCCCAACCCCGGCTGACCCGAATCAGCCAGCCCGGGGGGCGGCGGCCGGTCCGCGCCCGGGTCAGTTCAGGGCTCCTCCGAGGGCTCCGTCCCGGGGAAGTATTTCCGGGCGCACTCCGGGCAGAGACCGTGGCTGAAGCGGAAGCGGGAGCGTTGCTGGAGGTAAGTTTCGACTTGGTTCCAATAGCCGCGGTCATCGCGAATCTTCTTACACCCAGCGCAGATGGGGAGCAACTCCGACAACGTGTTGACGTTGGCCAGGGCGGTTTGCAGCTCCTGGATGAGGGTCTGCCGCTCGAGCGAGGCGAGCTTCTGCTCCGTGATATCGCGCAGAACAGCCACGCGGGCCACCGGATTCCCTTGCTTGTCCGTCACCCCGAAGAACTGGAGGTCGAAATGGCGTGCGGGGTCGGTGACGGCCAGGGTGACCTCGGGCTGAGGGGTAGCGGCGCGCAGGTGCCCAAGCAACGCCGGCCACGGGGCGAAGGCCTCCTCCAAGGGCAGGCCGATGGTCTGCGCCGCGGCCAGGCGGAACAAGCGCGTCGCGGCAGGGTTGAGATCGACCACGCGACCCTGCTCGTTCCACACCACCAGGGCGTCGGTCATGTGCTCGATTACGGCGGCCCGCGCCACGGGGAGGATGTCCAGCAGGCCGTAGCGAAACAACCCCCAAGCGCACAGGCTCCCCGTCACCGTGAAGGTGAACGGAGTGGGATCGAGGTGCTTGGCCGGGTCCAGCACGAAAAGGTAGAACGCATTCGCCACCCAGGGGACCAAGGCGCTGACTAGGATCAGGGCGGCTTGGCGGCGATAGAGCGGTCCGGAGCGCACCGCGCGCTCGACGAGCAGGACCAAGGCCAGAAAGCTGCACAGGTAACAGAACGCCGCCAGCCCCCAGAATCCCGGGCCGCGCACCTGGTGGCGCGCGAGGCCGCTCCCGACGTCGCGGTACATGAGGCTGTGGACCGGGTTGGTGATGACCAGGAGAACGGCGAGGACGGGGGGCGCCACCAGCCAAGGGAGCGTGCGCCGCGAGAGCCACCGACCCCGGCCCGTGTATTCGAGGGCGAAGGCCAGCCACGCCGCCGGCACGGTTGCCACTCCAACGAAGCTGACGTCGGTGCCGATGGCGGCGCCGAGCCGGCTGTGGTTGGCCATGCCAAAGGCAACACCCAGGGTCCAAGCGGCGACCCCACCCATGGTCGCCGCGAAGGGGATGGCGCCCGGCACTTTGGTCCGACGCCGCGCCGCCCACGCCAGCAGCAGAGAAATCACCGCCGCCAGTTCCAGAGTCAGGATCGCTATCAAGTCGCGCATGGGGCTTACGCCGGCCCAGCAGTTAGGCGGTTTGCGAGCGGCCTGCAAGATGTTTGTTCGCCCGGGCCTCCTTCCCGCCTGGATGGGTGCGCTGCCCTCACCCTTCGCTCGGGCCGGGGGAAGCGCGGCGCCTCCCCCTGGCGCAACCGGAGCTGACGGCGCGTTCAGGCCCCACTTTCATGGTTGAGGCCGGCCGCGCCGTCCAGTACAAGAGCCGGATTCGCAACGGGGCGGACACCGCGTCGGTGGGCCGCCGGCCGCGCGACGAACACACTATGGATCTAGCCAAACGCATTCGGTTGAACCGCCTCTTCGCCCATCCCTCGGGGCGGTTGTGCTCGGTGGCGGTGGACCATTGTATTGGGTACCAGCGCGGGTTGCCCACGGGCTTGGTGAACGTGCCGGCCACCATCGCCCAGCTCGTGCGCGGTAAGCCCGACGCCATCACCATGCTCAAGGGGATGGCCAAAGGCACGTGGGAAGCCTATGCGGGGGCGGTGCCGTTGATCATCCAAGCCGGGTGCTTCACCCCCGACGACGCGGTGATCGAGACGGTCGCCCGGCCCGCCGAGGTATTGCGGCTGGGGGCCGACGCCATCGCGGTGGCCATCGGCGTGCGCGGGCCCAACGAGGGCAAGTTTCTCAAGATGCTCGCCCAGGCGGTCGAGGAAGCCGACGCCATCGGCCTGCCGGTCATCGCCCATGTTTATCCCCGGGACTTCTCCGCCGCGGGCAAGATCGTCTATGACCACGACAACATTCTCTGGGCGGTCCGTTGCGGGATCGAATTTGGCGCCGATATCATCAAGGTGCCCTTTACGGGCGAGGTCGCCTCGTATCGCGAGATCATCGCCACCAGCCCGGTGCCGGTCGTCGCCGCCGGCGGGCCGCGGTGTGAGACGCTGGCGGAGGCCCTGGAGATGATGGTCAAGGTGGTCGCGGCGGGGGCCCGGGGTGCGACCATCGGGCGCAACGTGTGGGGGGCGCCGGACCCGACCCGGGCGTTGCAGGCCTTTCGCGCCGTGATTCACGACGGCGCCAGCGCCAGCGCGGCCCTGCGCGCGGCGGGCTTGAGCTAACGCCCCCGTCCCGCGCTTGCTCGCTCCAAGCTCCGCGGGACTGTGGGCTCGCGCGGCCTCCATTCACCCTCGGGGGTGAGGTATTCTCAGGCCTGCGGCTGGGGGGTCTGTCCCGGGGTGATCCAGTCCCGTGAGGGCGTGGCGGCCCGGCGCCGTCGGTAGTGGTGGGGCGGCGACGGGGTGTAACGGTGGACATAACCCGGTTCTTCTTGGCAGAAGCGAGCATCCGGCATAGAACCTGCTTGTTCACACTATCAAGAGCACCCATAGCCGAGCCGGCTCGGCCTGCCGCTCGCGCGGCGGGGCCGGGCCTCGGTCCGCGCCACGCCATCCCGCTCCCGGGCGCCGCCCGGGCCGGCGGTGGCTTGGCGGGCGGTCGGGCGCCGAGCACGCTGCATGAAGACCAAACTGTTGCCGAACGTCCCGCTCCTGCTGGCCCTGGGCTTTGGGTTCGGGGCAACCGCCGGTCAGGGGCAAGCGCAGGGCGTTGGGGACGTCCTCACTTACCATAACGACAACGCCCGGACGGGCCAGAACCTGAATGAGACGGTGCTGAACCCGGTCAACGTGAACCTCGCCACCTTCGGCAAGGTCTTCACGCAACCGGTGGATGGTTATGTCTATGCCCAGCCGCTTTATCTGGGGGCGGTGGCCGTGGCGGGGAAAGGGGTCCACAATGTCGTTTTTGTGGCCACCGAACACGACTCGGTCTATGCGTTTGACGCCGACGACAACCTGGGGACCAACGCTCTCCCCCTCTGGCAAACGAGCTTCCTGGACCCGGCCGCGGGGATCACGACCGTGCCCAGCGCGGATGTGGGCAGCGGCGATATTGTGCCCGAGATCGGCATCACCAGCACGCCGGTCATCGATCCCGCCAGCGGGACGCTCTATGTCATCGCCAAGACCAAGGAGAACGGGGTCTATCGGCAACGCCTCCACGCCTTGGACCTTACGACGGGTCAGGATCGCACCAACGTGACCCTGCAAGCCTCGGTCAAGGGGACGGGGGACGGTAACGACGGCCTGGGCCATGTGCCCTTCAACCCCCTGCGCCAAATGAACCGCCCGGGGCTCCTCTTGCTGAACGGGGTGGTCTATGCCGCCTTCGCCTCGCACGGGGATAACGGGCCTTACCACGGGTGGGTGCTCGGCTACGCCGCGGCAAACTTGGCGTTGGTGCAGGTGTTCAACACCACCCCCAACGGGGGGTTGGGTGGGATCTGGATGAGCGGCGCTGGACCCGCCGCTGACGCCGCGGGCGGCATCTACTTCGAAACCGGCAACGGCACCTTCAGCACGAATCCCCCGCCGCTGAACCTCGGTGACAGTTTCGTCCGGCTCCAACCCAGCGGAACCAATCTGTCCGTGGCGGATTATTATACGCCCTACAACCAGAGCAACCTTAACGCCAGCGATGCCGACCTCGGTTCGGGCGGCGCGCTGGTGCTTCCCGACACGGTGGGCAGCGCCACGCATCCCCACCTGTTGGTCGGTTGCGGCAAGCAAGGCACGGTGTATCTGGTGGACCGCGACCAAATGGGGCACTACAGCTCGACCAGCGACAGCCAGATTGTCCAATCGCTGCCTGGGGCGGTTGGGGGGACCTGGAGCATGCCGGCATTCTTCAACGGCCAGGTTTACTACCAGGGGGCCAATGATGTGCTGAAGGCCTTCCAGGTCTCCGGCGGCAAGCTGGTGCCCACCCCGGTCACCCGCTCCAGCACCCCGTTCGGCTTCCCGGGGGCGACCCCGAGCATTTCCGCGAACGGCACGGCGGGGGCGATCGCGTGGGTGCTGGAGACCGACCTCTATGGCAGCCGGGGGCAGGCCGTGCTGCACGCCTATAACGCCACCAACCTGACCCAGGAACTCTACAACAGCAACCAGGCCGGCAGCCGCGACAACCCGGGACCGGCAACGAAGTTTACGGTCCCGACCGTGACGCACGGTCACGTCTATGTCGGCACGGCTAACACGCTGGCGGTGTACGGGCTGGCGTCGTTTGTCCAAATGCCCACCATCACTCCCAATGGGGGTGTCTTCACCAACCGCGTGACGGTCACCCTGGCGGTGAGCATTCCTGGCGCGACGATCCATTACACGCTGGATGGGACTCCGCCCACCGTCGCTTCCCCGCTCTACGCGACACCGCTGATCCTCACCGCGAACACGGCCTTGCGGGCCAAGGCCTTTAAGACCGGTTCGGTGGAGAGTGGCGAGGTCGATGCCACGTTCTACAACCACGCCACCCTCGGCGCCGGCGTCGGGCTCCACGCCGATTACTATTCCAACCAGCTCCGGACCTTCAACGGCACCCCGACCCTCAGCCGCACGGACCCGACCGTTGATTTTAACTGGGGCACGGGGTCGCCG
>JAJXTA010000112.1 GCA_021784265.1 bacterium
TCATCCAACCGGCCCAGTTCGGATTGGCTCGGTCGTAGGCGTCGTATTGGCCGGGCAAGTCCGCCTGCGCATGCACGGCGATGCCCGCCGGGAGAGCCACGTTGGCAATGGTGGCCAGGTCGGCCGGGTTCATCTGAAAGCAGCGGGAGAGCAACAGGGCCGGGGCATTGGTGTAATCGCCCCGCGCGAACGCCCGGTCGTCCAGGATCCAGGGTTGGTACCCCAGGCGGCGGAGCGCGCCCCAGATCATCGCGTTTTCCTGGTTTGCTCGCGGCCAGACCATGTCCGCGTTGGTGCTCCAGTAGAGATGGATGTCCGGCGGTGGGTTGCTCGAGCCGCCCAAGAGTTGGTCCAGCCGCATATTCTCCATCTGGCGGAAGAGCGCCACCATGTTGTCATAGACCGGCTCCTTAACCTGGCGGTTTTCTTGTACGATGCCGAACCCGCGCTCGCGATAGAAGTAGCCCTGGGTGAATTGGCTCCGGTCATTCCAGGTAAAAAAGTGAACCCCGATGGCGCCGGACAGCAACGACTCCCAGAGGGTGCTCGGCAGCGCCTTGGGCTGCCGGGCGCCGGAGTAGGAGAACCCGGTGACCGGGTCCACATCGAACAAGTCCTCGGTGCTGCTGTGGCCGGTCTCGGAGATCATAACGGGAAGCCCCGACTCTTCCTGGTATTTAGCGATGCCGAAGGCGGCCGAGCGCATCTCGCTGCCTAAGGAGGCCCAGGCATAGTTATTGATGGACCAGAAATCGAGCGGGGCGCCGGCGGTGGCGCAGGCGGCGACGATGGCCTTGGCGTCTTCGCAGGTGTAATTGGCATCTCGCCCGTTGAATAGGCCCCCGACCATCGAGTAGGTTTGGAGGTGGTTGGGATCGGCTTGGCGGGCGGCCACGGCGCCCAGAGCGATGAAGTTGCCAATGCTCTGTTTGCGCCACTGGAGCAGGTCCTGATACCCCGGTAGCAGCCGGTTCGGCGGGTACTCCAGCGGCATCGGCACGGCGTCAAAATCCGCGTAATTGGTTTGCCAATTCAGGTTCAGCGCGCCGATGTTGGTCTGGTAAATGGCCCGCAAATAATCGCGGAAGCTCTGTTGCGAGAGCGGGTCGTAGCCGAGAAACCGGTGGACCGGATACAGGTTGGGGTCCTCCCACAAGTCGAAGTAGGCGTATTCGTTGCCCAGAATCCAGGCCCCGATGGCGGGACTGTCCTTGTAGCGGGCGGTCAGCGTCGCGATGTGTTTCTGATAGACCGCCCGCGCCTCTGGGTCCTCGTAGTTGATCACGTCCGAGAGCAGATAGGGCCGGGCGAGGGCGAGAGCTTCGGGCGTGAGGGTGCTCTGGAGGCAGGCCAGGATATTCGAAACCCCGCCAGCCTGCGCCCCGGTGACCAAGCACCCGAGCACTTGCGCCAACACGGCGGGCGGGAGATTGGACTGGAGGGCTGCCGCCGTTTGCGGCGGCAAGCAGCTCAGCGCGTTGCTGGGGTCGCTGTGGGCCAGGCAGTCGATCACATCCGCCCGCAACCCCTGGTTGTTGATCCCGTGCCAATTGGTCGGAAACCAACTGGGCGGGTACTGGTAACCGATGATGACGAAGAGCTTGAGCCCGAGCTCCTCCGCCTTCCGCACCAAATGATCCGGCCGGGTCCAGTCGTACTGATCGGGGCCGATTTCGACCTGCCCCCACGTCATCTCGCAACGGACGGAATTGGCGTGGAGCTTCTTGAACTCAACCAGATCGTAATCGACTTGCGCCAATGATTGGTTGGCGCCGACCGGTGGGTTCCAGATCTGATAGGCCACCCCGCGGGGAACGAAGTACTCGCCAGCCGCTGGGTCCCAGAAATAGCCGTTCCGCATCTGGAGGAATCCCTGGGCCATCGCAACGGAGCTCCCGCCCCCGAGGCACAAGAGGGCGGCCAACCCGACCATCGCCCGCCACCATCGCCGGCCTCCCTGCCACCGCAGGCTTGGGGCCGCGTGGCGGGGGCCCCGCCGAACTGCTGCAATCATCGCGTCAAACATACCAAAATGCGCTCCGATTCAAAGGATAATGCGCTGCTACCCCTTCGAGATAGCAGTTCGGCTGCCAAAACCCCGCCGCCGTCGCCGGGCAGCGGCGTGATTTGGGTTGGCGGCCCCTCGATCCTGGGTTAAAAGCAACCTGCGGTGGGCGCAGCCGCCGCGGGGCGGCTTGGCTCGGCGCGCGGAACGCGGGGCCGCGGGGACCGGGCAGAGGGGTGAGGGCGGAATTCTTATCACGACGCGCAATGAACCCATGGCGGTGGTTTTGGCAACGGCTGGGTCCTAACCCCCAACCGCTCCATTTGCTCCGAGGCCGGCTCGGGGAACGGGCGGCCAAACGCTACCTCCGTCGTCAGGGCTTGAAGTATTTGGCGGCCAACTTCCGCTCCAAGCGGGGCGAAATCGACTTGGTGTTTCGTGAGGCCGACTGTCTGGTGTTCGTCGAGGTCAAGACCCGCTCGCGCGAGGACTGGACGCGGCCGGCGGCCGCGGTGGATGGGGCCAAGCGCCGATTGTTGTCGCAAACGGGGCTGGACTATCTCAAATTGCTGCGCCAGCCGCCGATCCGTGTTCGGTTCGATATCGTCGAGGTCCTGCTCGAGCAGGGGGGCGTGCGCGAGGTGCGTCACCTCCCGAACGCCTTCAGCCTCACCGCCCCCTACCGCTACGGTTGAGGCGGGGCGCCGGACCGCCCCACCGGCGGTGGTTGAGTGGTTCATGCCCGAATTGCCGGAAGTTGAGGTTTTGGTGCGTTACCTGGCGCCGTTGCTCGAACGGCGCCGGATTCGCGCGGTCGAGGTGCGCCGGGCCAAGGTCATCCGCCCCGACGCCGTCGAGGGGTTCGCGGCGGAGCTGACCGGGGCGCGTTTCGGCGGGCTGAGCCGCCGCGGCAAACATCTGCTCTTCCGCCTGCGCCGCGGGCGCCAGGACTTGGTGCTGCGCGGCCACCTGGGGATGACCGGGCGGATGTACCTCCAGCTCGCCACCGCGCCCCTCCCCAAGCACGCGGCGGTCGTGTTTGATCTGGGCCGGACCCGGTTTGTGTTCGAGGACGTGCGCTACTTCGGACGGCTGACTCTGGACGGTTGCGGGTTGGAACGGCTGGGGCCCGAACCGTTGGGCCGCGATTTCACCCCGTCGGGTCTGGCCGCCGCCCTCCGCCGCTCGCGCCAGCCGATCAAGGTCCGTCTGCTCGACCAGACGGTCGTGGCCGGGGTGGGCAACATCTACGCCAGCGAGGCCCTCTTCCGTGCGCGCCTGGCCCCAGGGCGAGCCGCGGGCGGCCTTTCGGCCGGCGAGGTGAGGCGGCTCTGGCGCGCCGTGCGCGCGGTGTTGCGCGAAGCCATTCGCTGGGGCAGCACCGTGCCCCTGAACTGGTCGGGCACGGGCAAGCGTGACGGCCTGTTTTACTATGGCAAGGCGCCTGACGCGCCCGACTACTACGCGGAACGGCTGCGGGTTTATGGCCGGGAGGGTAAGCCTTGTGCACGCTGCCGCACGCCGCTCCACCGGGCGGTACAGGCAGGGCGAGCCACGTTCTTCTGCCCCCGCTGCCAAGCCGCGTAGCCGGCGCCTTCGCTGCCGCGGTCCCAGAACCTCTCCCCGGTGCGAGCTGGCTGGCAGCCCGGCCGCGCCAGCGGCCGACCGCCGGACCTCAACGGGTTTTACAAATCCATAACACTCCCGGGTCCGGTTCTGGTAACCTCGCGACGCATGACTCCGAGGCCGACGGCCACGCAGGGTGAGCCGACACGCCAACCCCGCTTTCTCTGGCGTGGGCTGTTGCTGGTTCTCCCGCTGCTGATGTTGTCCGGCGTCGGGGCACTGGCGTTGCACCAGGACCGGAAGCTAATGGAAGCCGAGGCCGTCGAGCGGGCGCGGCAGTTCGCCCAGGAAGCCGTGGAACGGTGTTGGGGCCGATTGGCGTCCTCTGGCGCGGAGGAGGAGGGCGCCTTGAGAGTGACGGAGGACGGTCCCTGGACCTGTGTCATCGACGTGGGCGCCGATGGCACCCTGCGGCGACCGGCTCCCTATGCGTCAGTGCCCAGCCCCGGTGGCTTGGATGCGGCGAGGCTCAGCTCGGCGCAGGCTGACCTCTGGGCGGCGCTGAGCCGGAGCCAAGCCGCGGGCAGTTCCACGCCCGTGGCGGCCACATTGGAGGCGTTCCTGCGGACCGAGCCTCCCGCCGAATTCGCCGCCCTGGCTCACCTGCGGTTGGCGAACGCCTGCTTGCCGGCCGACCCGGGACGAGCGGCACAAGAGTGCCGTACGGTGCTCCGGCGGTTTCCGACGGCGCTGGGCGAGACCGGTGTGCCACTGGCGCCTTTCGCCCGCTGGCGCCTCCTGCAGCTCGCCCTGCCCGCGCTTGCGGGCCAAACACCACAACTCCGGGCTGAACTCGACCGCTTTGCCTCGAATGCGGTCGCGCAGCCGAGTGTTTTGACTCCGTGGCTGCTGCGCCAGGCCAGCGCGTGGGAGGAGCATTACCTGGCCCAGACGAATCTCAGCGCGCATTGGCTGGCGGTCTGGCACGCCGCCGAACGCGGGCGGGAGGTTTATGTGTCGGCCCGGCGAGGGCCGGCCCGGGCCACTCTGGCCGGTCCGCGGGCGGCGACGCCACCGGGCAGCACCGTCCCCGGGCCGTGGCCTGAGGTGTTCTGGTTCCAGCACCCGGCCGCGGCGGCGGGGAGCGGGCGATTGGCCTCAGCCGCGCCTCCGGCGGAGTGGCTGGCCGCTCGCTCCTCCTCGACCGGTGTCGGCGTGGCGACGTTCATCTGTCGTGGGCCGCCAGCGTACGCGGCGATCCTCCGGGAGTTGGCCCAGGCGGAACGCGGCCTCCCGGTCTATTTCGGCGTCGATTATCAGGTTCTAGGCCGGAGTCTGGCGGCTGGCGACCTTGCGGACCAGCCCGCCTCGCCCGCGCCGCTGAGCGTGCCCGCAGCCCGTTCCGGGGAGGCGATGTCGCGCGGCAACCCACCGCCTCCGGCGGTGCTCGCCGCGGCGGAGCACCTGGATGCTGTCGGCCACGTCCTGGTCGCCGTCGCGGTGACCCTGCGCGACCCCGCGGCGTTCTACGCCCGCCAGCGCCAGCGGCTCTTCTGGTTTGGCGGGCTCCTGGCGCTCGCGGGCCTGACCGCCGTGGTCGGTTTGGTTGCGAGTTGGGCGGCCGTCCAGCGGCAGCGGCGCCTCTACGAGCTCCAGACCAACTTCGTCGCGAGCGTGACCCACGAGCTGCGGGCCCCCATCGGGGCCGTGCGCCTGTTGGCCGAGAACCTCCAGCGCGGCAAAGTCCCCGAGCCCTCCGAGCAACATCGCTTCTTCCAGTACATCGTCCGCGAGTGTGCCCGTCTCTCGGCGCTGATCGAGAATGTGTTGAACGTGGCGCGGATCGAGCAGGGCCGGGCCGCGTACGAGTTTGCGCCGACGGATGTGGTCCGATTGCTCGAAGAAACGGTGCGGTTGATGGGACCCAACGCGGCCGAGGGCGGGGTGAGCGTCGAGTTCGAAGGGGACCGCGCGGCGGTCTCGAGGCAGACGGAGGATGCTTGGCTCGACGGACGGGCCGTGCAACGCGCCCTGGTGAATCTCATCGACAACGCCATCAAGCACTCCCCCGCCGGTTCCCGGGTGCGGGTTGGCGCCGGCCTCGTTGCGGGGCCGCTGCCGCCGCTCGAGGCGCGAGGCCGTCCGCGCCGAGCCGCAGAAGACCTCGCCCTGGCGTCCGCATCATCGTTGCGGCTCTGGGTGGCCGACGAGGGCCCCGGGATCCCTCGGGCGGAACAGGAACGCATCTTCGATCGCTTCTATCGACGGGGCAGTGAGTTGCGGCGGGAAACCGCCGGCGTCGGCATTGGCTTGAGCATCGTCAAACACATCGCTCAGGCGCATGGCGGCCGGGTCTTGGTTGAGAGCGAGCCGGGCCGCGGCAGCCGGTTTGTGCTAGAACTCCCCCTGTGGCGGTGGGCGGGGCGGACAGCAGCCACGCCGCCGCAGGGGAACGCCGCATCCGCGTGAAGGGCGTTCCACCACCCGTTTCTTGATTCCAATGGAGACACCGCAACTCAAACCCCGGATTCTGGTCATTGAGGATGAACTGCCCATGCGGGCGGCGCTGGAGAAATGCCTTGCCGGCGAAGGCTACCGCGTCATGACGGCGGCCGAGGGCGAGACGGGACTCGAACGGGTCCGGCACGAACAGCCGGACCTCGTCTTGCTCGACGTGATGATGCCGCGCCTCGACGGGTTCGCGTTATGCGCCGAGCTGCGTCGGCTGGCCAATCCGGTCCCGGTCCTGATGCTGACCGCCAAAGGCCAGCTCGGTGACCGGGTGCGGGGCTTGGACGCCGGCGCGGACGATTACCTGGTCAAACCATTTAGCACCGAGGAGTTGCTGGCCCGGGTGCGCGCGCTGCTGCGTCGGGCGGAGCGTCCTCGTCAATCGAGCCGCCAATTGCGTTTGGGCGAGGTTCGGATCGACTTTGCCCGGCAGCGCGCTTGGCGAGGGCGGCGGGAGCTGCATCTCACGGCCAAGGAGTTCGCCATCCTCCGTCTCTTGGGAGACGCCCCTGGCCAAGCGGTCTCGCGCGAGCGCTTCCTGGATGTGGTTTGGGGCTACGGGGCCTTTCCCACCACACGCACGGTGGACAGCCACATCGCCATGCTCCGCGCCAAGGTCGAGCCCGACCCCGACCGGCCGCGCTTCATCCAGACCGTCCACGGAGTGGGCTACCGCTTGGCGGCTCCGCTGGAAGGGCCTCCCGCCGATTTTACAGAAGCATAACAAGCCGGGCCGCGAAGTTGGGTAGATTGCCACGCCATGACCGAAAGGCATAACATGAAGTTCACGCAATCAGATGATCGAACGCCAGGCGGCCCCGAGGGCCAACCGTCTATTCCCGGGCGGCTGGCGACCGCGCTCCCGGGCGCTCGCCCCCCGCGGAAGCGGCGCGTTCCCGCCTCCGGCCGGGACCCCGCTGCTAGCCCCGTTGGCGGCCGACTCAGGCACAGCGCGAGGGCAACCGGGGCTGTCTTCTGGTTGGCAGGCTGGCTGCTCGTGGCTAGTGGTCTGGGGGCGCAGGACGCCACCTCCAACCACCGTCCCGACACTGCGCCGTCGAAAAGTGCGACGCCTGCCGGAACCCTGGAGGACCGGTTTCATCAGGGCCTGATCGAAGAAGAGGGCAACCAGAATCTGGAGGCCGCGGTCCAAGCCTATCGCGAGGTGATCGTCGGCTTGGACGCCAGCCGCAAGATGGAGGCGACGGCCTTGTATCGCTTGGGCGAATGCTATCGCAAACAGGGCAAAACCAACGAAGCCGTCGTCCAGTACCAGAGGGTGGTGGCAGATTTTTCCGAACAAACCACCCTCATCGATTTGAGCCGTAAGAATCTGGCGTCCCTGGCCAGCCCGAGCGCGGCCCCCAGCCTGACAGGGGCCGGTCTCCCCGCCGGCGCCACAACGCTTGATGACGAGGCCAAGGAAATCCAGCGCCTCCAGGCCCTCGTCCAGAACAGCCCGGACTTGATCAATGCAGGCAATCCGCCCCCGCTCCTGCAGGCCGCCAGCGCCGGCGAACTGGCCGTGGCCCGGTTTCTGGTGGCGCACGGTGCGGAAGTGAACGTTCGTTCGGCTACCCAAGCCAC
>JAJXTA010000113.1 GCA_021784265.1 bacterium
CGGCTCGCCGCCGAGTTGGGAGTGGAGGTGGTGATCACCTTCAGCGGTTGTCCGGGCGACCATCCCGGGGCCAAGCTGCCAAACTGGGTCACCTGCCCGTGGCCGCCGGATTACCTGGAGATCCTCAAGTGGCAATGGGACCGCGTGGTCTTCCCCTACTGGGAGAAGTTGACCCGCTTCACCCGCGAGCATGGGGTGCGGAAGATCGCGCTGGAAATGCATCCCGGCTTCGTCGTGTACAACCCGGAAACGCTCTTGAAGCTCCGGAGCGCGGCCGGGCCGGAGATCGGCGCCAACTTCGATCCCTCCCATCTCTTTTGGCAGGGCATCGATCCCTGCGCGGCGGTGCGCGCCCTGACCGGCGCCCTCTGGCATGTGCACGCCAAAGACACCGCCGTTCACCGCTGGAATACCCAGACCAACGGCGTCCTGGACACCAAGCACTATGCCGACGAGCTGCATCGGGCCTGGGTGTTCCGCACCGTGGGTTATGGCAACCCCCGGCGGTTCTGGTGCGATTTCATTTCCGCCCTCCGGATGGCCGGGTACGATGGGGTCCTCTCGATGGAACACGAAGACAGCCTGATGACGCCCCAAGAAGGGTTGGAGAAAGGGGTGCGGTTCCTCCAAGGTCTGGCCTTGATGGAGCCCAAGGGCCAAGTCACGTGGGCCTAAGGCGGGGTCACCGCACGCGCACCTGGCCGCCCCCGGCGGCGCGCCGCGGTTCCCCACGCTGAGCCATGCCTGAGTTCTACGATACCCACGCCCATCTCGACTTCCCGGATTTTGCCGAAGACCGGGCCGAGGTGGTCGCCCGGGCCCGGGCGGCGGGGATCAGCCGGATCCTCACCATCGGCACCGACGACGCCAGCAGCGCCCGGGCGGTCGCGCTGAGCGAAGCTCACCCGGAGGTTTTTGCGGCGGTGGGCTGGCACCCCAACCACGTTACAGCGGCCCCGGCCGACGTGCGCCCCGCGCTACGGGACTTGGCGCGGCATCCGAAGGTCGTCGCCATCGGCGAGATCGGCCTGGACTTTCACCATCCGCCATCGGAAACACCGGGCGCCACGCCCGCCGACGACCAAGCCTACAAAGCGCGGCAGGCCACCCTGTTCGCGCAGCAGTTGGAAGTGGCGGCGGAGTTAGGGCTCAACTGCGTGGTCCACCAACGGGATGCCTTCCCGGAGGCGGTGGCGCAGATGCGGCCCTGGGCCGGCAAGGTGCGCGGGGTGTTCCACTGTTTTGTGAACGACGCCGCAGCCTTGGAGCAGGTGCTCGCCTTGGACTCGCTGGTCAGCTTCACCGGCATTGTCACCTTCAAGAGCGCCGCGGTGGTGCGCGCGGCGTTGGCGGCGGCGCCCCTGGACCGGTTCATGCTCGAGACCGATTGCCCGTTCCTGGCCCCGGTCCCGTATCGTGGCCGGCGCTGCGAGCCGGCCTACGTCCGCGACCTGGCCGAGGTGGTGGCGGGAGTCAAAGGCGTGGACCTCGAGACCCTCAGCGCCGCTACCTGCGCCACCGCCCGCCGCTTCTTCCCCAAATTGGTTTAGGCTTTGGCCGGCTCGGCGCGGTCCTCGATCGGGACGTAGCGGTTCAACGCCGGCCCGGTGTAAACTTGGCGGGGACGATAGATGCGGCTGTGCGGATCGTCCATAATCTCGCGGAAATTGGCGATCCAGCCGGGCATGCGCCCGATGGCGAAGATCACGGTGAACATCTCGGTGGGGATGCCCACGGCCCGCATCATGATGCCGCTGTAAAAGTCCACGTTGGGATAGAGCTTGCGCTCCAGGAAATAGGAATCGTGCAGGGCGGCGGCCTCGAGCCGTTGCGCAATCTCCAGCAGCGGGTCGCTGACGTGCAGGGCCCGGAAGAGGCTGTCGCAGGCCTGCTTGATGATCTTGGCGCGCGGGTCGTAGTTCTTATACACCCGATGGCCAAAGCCCATCAGCCGCTTGCCGCTGTTCTTGTCCTTGGCCGCCTCGATGAAGCGCGAGCCGTCGTCCCCGGAGCGGTGGATTTCCTCGAGCATCTCGATCACGGCCTGGTTGGCCCCGCCGTGCAGCGGGCCCCAGAGGGCACAGACCCCCGCGGCGGCGCACGCGAAGAGATTGGCTTGGCTGGAGGCCACCATCCGCACCGTCGCCGTCGAGCAATTCTGCTCGTGATCGGCGTGGAGGAGGAAAATCAGGTCCAAGGCCCGCACCACCTCCGGCTTCAGCTCGTATTCCAGATACGGCTCGGAAAACATCATGTGGAGGAAGTTGGCCGTGTATTTGTGGGTGGGCTTGGGGTAAATCACCGGCAAGCCGTGGGATTTGCGGTAGGAGAAGGCGGCGATGGTCCGCACCTGGGAAATCAGCCGGGCGGTGTGGACGTCGAAGCGGGCCGGGTTCCAGCGGCCCATGAGCCCGGGGTAGAAGCAACTACTGGCGTTGATCATCGAGGAGAGGATCGCCATGGGGTGGGCGGTCGAAGGGAACCCCTCGAAGTGATACTTCATGTCCTCATGCAGATTCTCGTTCTGGGTGAGGAGGTCGGAGAAGTGCTGCAGCTCTCGGCGGGTGGGGAGGTGACCGTAGATGATGAGATAGGCGGTCTCGATGAAACTGGATTGCTGGGCCAGTTCCTCGATGGGAATGCCGCGGTACCGCAAGACGCCCTTCTCCCCGTCGATGAAGGTGATCTTGCTGAGGCAGGAGCCGGTGTTGCCGTAGCCATCATCCAGGGTGATGCAACCGGTGTGCGTGCGTAAGGTCGCGATGTCGATCCCCCGCTCCTGTTCCGTGCCTTCCACCACCGGCAGGGTGTGGACTTTGCCATCAATTTCCAGTTTAGCCGCCGTATTCATGCGTTGGTTCCCGTTCGTCTGTTGGTTCCGCGTTTTACGCCAAGTTTGGAGTTAAAGTAACTTCTTGGCAAGGGGGGAAGCGAAAGTTTTGCTTTGGCTGATGGGCTCCATGAAGCCCGCGCATCTCCGGTCGCCCGCGGGCGCGCGGCTAGGGCAGGAGCCTGGCCAGCACGGTGGCGCCCGGGAGGCCCCGCACCGCCACCACCTTGTGCCGCGAGGTCTGGCCGCGGACCAAGCGCACCGCCCGGCGTGGGCAGGCCAGCCGCTCGACCAGCAAGGCCAGGAGCGCCTCGTTGGCCGCCGCCTCCACCGGCGGCGCCGTGACCAGGACCTTGAGTTCGGCGCCGACGACGCCCGCCACAGCGTTGCGGGACGCCCGCGGCTGCACCTTTACCGCCAGCCGCACCTCGCCGCCCTCTTCGCGCAGGAACGCGGCGGTCATAGCGGCAAGCGGGCGAAGAGCACGTTCAGACCCGCCGTGCCCAGCTCGGCGGCCAGAAATACCAGCGCCATGCCGGCCACCGGGGTGAAGTCAAACTGGCCCAGCCGCAGCGGGAGCCAGCGCAAGGGGAGGAGGAGGCGGCGCGCCGTGGCGTGGGTATAGGTCCAAACACCGGAGCTGCCCAGGTAGAGATAACTGTTGAGCACGTGGACGAACAACAAGCCGCCGATGAGGTACTTCCACGCCACCACGGTGCCCACGCCCAACACCAAGCCCTGTTGCCAGAGGTGGGCCGCCGACTGCGGCTGCGCGACCATGCCCAGGGCGACGAGCAAGGGGTTCGCCAGGTACCACAGACAGGCCACCGTCACCCACGGCACCGCCAACTTCAGCCCCCACGGCCACCGCTCGACCCAACCCAGGTGCAGCCGCACCAACCGCTGGAGGGCGTCGCTCGCCGGGGCGCCGCGGTTGACCATCGAGAGGAGCAACAGCCAGAGATAAAACACCACCAGCAGCCGCACAAAGCTGATGACCGAAAACAGCAGCATCCGCAGCCCGGACACGCTGTTGAACGGGAGCACGATGACCCCCAGGTCCAGCGACGGCACCCAATGCACCGGCCCCCCCAGCCGCCAATAAAACCAAGCCCGCACCGCCAGGAGCCCGAGCAACGCCAGCAGCCCGCTCCAGCGACCGCGGTGGACAGGTCCCGTGGCTTGCAGCAGCCCCGCCAGCGACACCGGGGCCGCCCGCGCCGGCGCCGCAAAGCCTTGCGCCCGCCATCCCACCCAGAGCAGAAGGCCCGTCAGATTGAGCAGGAGGTGGGCGAGGTTCATAGGCCCTCACGGGCGGGGCGACCGCCGGGGCGGGTGGATCAGCCCCCGGCCTTGGGGGTTGGAAGTTAGCGCCAGCCGACTCATGCACGCCGCGGCCGCCGCCGCCCGCTGACACCCCGGCCGCCCTCGTCGCCCCTCACATGCGGCGCAGGAGCGTCTCCGCCATCACCGACGGGGTCTCCGCGACGGCGACCCCTGCCTCGCGCAAGGCCGCGATCTTGGCCGCCGCTGTCCCTTTGCCCCCGCTGATAATCGCGCCCGCGTGCCCCATCCGGCGTCCCGGCGGCGCGGTGGCCCCGGCGATGAACCCCGCGACCGGCTTGCGACAGTGCTGCTTGATCCAGGCGGCGGCCTCTTCTTCCGCCGCCCCGCCGATCTCGCCGATCATGATGATCCCGTGGGTCTCCGGGTCGTCGTTGAACAGCTTGAGGACATCGAGGTGCGAGGTGCCATTGACCGGGTCCCCGCCGATCCCCACACAGGTGGATTGCCCCACGCCCCGGCAGGTGAGCTGCCACACCGCCTCGTAGGTCAACGTCCCGCTGCGGGACACGACACCGACGTGGCCCTTCTTGTGGATGTAGCCCGGGGCGATGCCGATCCGGCAGCCGCCCTGCGAATCTTTGCCCTCCCCAGGCGTCACAACGCCCGGGCAATTGGGCCCAATCAGACGGGTGCTCGCGCCGGCCAGAGCGCGCTTTACCTTGACCATGTCGTTGACCGGGATGCCCTCGGTGATGCAGACCACCAATGCCACGCCCGCGTCGGCCGCCTCGAGGATGGCGTCGGCCGCGAAGGCGGGGGGCACAAAGATCGCGGAGGCGGTGGCGCCGGTGGCCGCGACGGCCTGGGCCACCGTATCGAAGATCGGGACCTTCTGCTCGAACCGTTGCCCGCCTTTGCCTGGGGTGACACCGGCCACGACCTGCGTGCCGTAAGCCAGACTGAGCTGGGCGTGCCGCGCGCCCACGGCCCCGGTGATCCCTTGGACCAGAACTCGAGTTTGAGGAGTAACGAGGATGGACATAAAAACAGCTAGTTGGCCAGCGCTCGGACGACTTTCTCGGCCGCGTCGGCCATCGAGTCGCCGCTGATGATGGTCAAGCCCGATTCCTTGAGGATCTGCTTGCCCAGCCCCACGTTGTTCCCTTCCAACCGGACCACCAAGGGCAAGGTGAGCCCGGTCTCCTTCACGGCCGCCACAATCCCGGTGGCGATGATGTCGCATTGCATGATGCCCCCGAAGATGTTCACCAGGATGGCCCGCACGTTCGGGTCGCTCAGAATGATGCGGAACGCCGCGGTCACCTGCTCCTTGCTGGCGCCCCCGCCCACATCAAGAAAATTGGCGGGGTTGCCCCCGTAGTGTTTGATGATGTCCATGGTGGCCATCGCCAACCCGGCCCCGTTGACCAAGCAGGCGATGTTGCCGTCCAACTTGATGTAGTTGAGCTCGTGGCGGCTGGCCTCGGTCTCCAGGGGGGCTTCCTCCGCCAGGTCCCGCATGGCCTGAATGTCCTTGTGGCGGTAGAGGCTGTTGTCGTCCAAGCCGATCTTGGCGTCCACAGCCACGGTAGCTTCCTTACCCCCGGGGCCTTCGACGACACAGAGTGGGTTGATCTCAACTAACGCCGCGTCGCTCTCCCACCAGGTTTTGAACACGCCTTGAATCAGTTTGGCGCCGGCGCCCAGCAGGTCCCCGGTCAGCCCCAGGGCGGTGGCCACCTTGCGCGCCTGGTACGGCAGCATCCCGACCGCCGGGTCGATGGTCTCCTTGAAGATCCGCTCCGGGGTCTTGGCCGCCACCTCCTCGATGTCCATGCCCCCCTCCGTGCTGGCCATGACCACCGGGCGCGACACCCCCCGGTCCAACAAGACCGCCAGATACAGCTCCCGCTTGATCGCCGAGGCGGCTTCGATCAGCAGCTTGCTCACCCGCCGGCCCTCCGGCCCCGTTTGCTTGGTCACCAACACCTGCCCGAGCATGGCCTCGGCCCGGGTCACGGCTTCCTCCAACGAGGCGCAGACCTTGACCCCCCCCTGCACCCCGTTCTTGAAGACCCCCTTGCCGCGCCCGCCGGCGTGAATCTGCGACTTGACGACCACCCGGGACACACCGCCGGCGAAGAGCTTCTCCGCCATTGCCTGCGCCTCCGCCGGCGTGGTCACCACGCCCCCGGACGGCACGACCACGCCGTATTGTGCCAGAAGCTGTTTTGCCTGATATTCGTGAATATTCATGTTCAGTTGCTCAACCACATCGGCGGAACGCGACCCATCAGAACGCGTCCTCGCCTCCGCTCAAGGTCATCAAACTGGTTTAAGAATGACCACCCGAGCTTAAGAACCCGGTGGCAGCAGCGTCAAGCTCGGCCAAACTCCCGCCCGCCTCGCGGGTGCGGGGGGCCGGCCCGGTCCCGTGGAAGCTGCCACGGGGTGCCCGGTGGCACCGGTTCTCCAGAACTCCGTCCGCCCACACGCAACCCCCCAGCCGCGCGCCGGACCTGGTGGCCGGGGGCGACGGTGCCGCGGAGAGGAGCGGCGGGGCAACCATCACCCTTGCTGAGGGTTTTTGTTGACGCCAGAGGGCGGGGATGGGGTCAATGAGGGCTGGCCTGTGAAAACCAGAGGTGCAGAACGAGGGCGCGCCCGCGGGGCGGCGATTAGCGGAACCCGGACACTCGGCGGAGGGTCGTGCCACGGCCACCGACCCGCGCAGACGCGGAGCCTCGATGCCTGGCGAGCCCACCGGCGCCCAGCCGCCCTCCACCTGCGGTTTCTGACCTGTGCGCGGAACTGCATTTCTGCCCTTGCCGCGGTGCCCCTTCTCCACGCCGCAGGCGCCACCTCACTCGGCCACGAGGCCCTGGAGGTGCGCGGCACCGCGGAGCTGATCGCCTACACCCCCCAGGGGACCGAAGACGGGAAGTCGGAGCGCTGGTTCAGGCTCCTTCTGGCGCCCCCGGCCTGGAATCTCCGGGTCAAGCGGCTTGGCGAGGACGATGTCGCCTACCACGAGGCCAGCGCCAACGGCACCGGCGAGACGTTTTACCTTATGCGCTACTCGGACGACGTCGTGCGCCGCGCCGCGCGGGAACTGGCCGCCCTGCGCGCGAATCCCACGAACGTCGGGGTGCCGGACTTTAACGAAGTCGGGGCGGGGCGGGTGGTCCAGACCTCCTATCCTTGGGCCGTCGGAGACTCGGCCGTCCGCTTTATCTGGTTCGCCTTGGCCTCGGGAGCGCACCTAGACCTCTGCCCGTCCAACCGCTGTGAGCCTTATTACCTCCACGAGGCCTTGCCGGACTATCTGGCCCCGGCGTTCATCCGCCGCCTTCCCGGTCCACTGCGGCTGCCGGCCACTGCGGTCTTCATGAACGACGGCCTCATCGACAGCACGCGCTATCGTCCGAAGCCCATCCGCTTCCCCCCGCCGTACGGCCACGGCTTCACGGGGGCCGTTTACTCCGTCACCAGCATCACCAACTACC
>JAJXTA010000114.1 GCA_021784265.1 bacterium
ACGGGATGACGCTGGCAACGGCAGGCCCGGGGCCTCGCCGACCGCCTAGCCCCGGCTCCAGACTCAAGCTCATGCCACGAATCGTCATCCTCCCGGCTAACCGCGCGGCGGAGGTCCCCGCGGGCGAGCTGCTGTTGGCCGCGGGCGAAGCCGCCGGCGTGGAGCTGGAAGCGGGGTGTTTTAACTGTTCCTGCGGGACCTGCGTCGTCGAGGTCGTGAGCGGGATGTCCAACCTCGACGCCCCGACAGCCGAGGAGCTCGAGGTCCTGGACCAATGGAACAAAGACCCCGACCGCTACCGCCTGGCCTGTTGCGTCCGCCTCCGTCACGGGGAGGTGGTCGTGCGCCAGAGCCACTGAGAACACGAGCCGCGTTCCGGGTATGGCGGCGAGGGCGCACGGAGCGGCGCGCCCGCCCCACCCACGCCCTACCGAGGCATGAGCGGGGTCGCCAAGGGATCCCCGCAGGGCTCCCGCCAACAAGATCGCGGCCCGACTCCGGGCGCGCTCAATACTCCCGCGTCCGGGTAATACCCGGCATCGGCACCGGATAACGCCCGTTGGCCAGCAACTGAAGCGGCGCCGGGGAATCCATGGTGAACTTGTCCACATCCGGCGCCATGAGATGTTCACAGTTGAGCATGTCGTCGAAGGTGATCTCCTGGCCGGTATGGGCGGCCATGCGTCCCATCGAGGTGGTTACGCTGGCCTCGACGCCGCGTTTGACTTCGTTATAGGGCTTGTCGTCGCGAATGGCGTCCACGAGGTCGTTCCATTCGTTCTCGTAGGGGTCGCGCTCGTCGGCGCTCACCTTGGATTCCCAGATCATGTTGGACCGTTTCAGGTTCTGGCCCTTGAAAGTCATCGAGGGCATGCCGCAGTCTCCGTCTTTGGACATGACGGCGATCCCCTTGCTGCCGTGGGCGTAGCTGGAGTAAATATCGTTGCAGCCGGTCTCGCACCGTCCATCCATGAGGAACTTGCTGCCGTCGGCGAAGGTGTACTCCACCGAGTAAGTGTCGAAGTTCTGATCGATGTAGGTGACCCCTTCCGGGCTCTGGCGGTAATGCCGGCCGCCCAGGGCCTGGGCCTTGATGGGCCACGCCCCCTTCATCCAGCAGGCATGGTCGATGATGTGGATGTAGAAGTCGCTGAAACACCCCCCGCCCGCCCAGAGGAAGCTGTGGAATCGCTGGACTTGGTAGAGCAACTCGCTGATCCCTTCCGGCTTGGGCAGCGAGGCGAAGGAGCCCACGGGCCCGTGCATGCGATAACCGCGCATCAGGATGATGTCCCCGATCTCTCCGTCCTGGATCCGTTTGCCCAGTTCCTGGAGGGCGCGGCTGTGCCGAGACATCAGGCCCACGCCCACCTTGAGGTTCTTGGCCGAGGCCTCCTCCGCCAGCTTCAGCATGCGGCGCGAGGTGGGGCCGTCGGAGGTGAGGGGTTTCTCCATGAACACGTTGATCCCTTTGGCAATCGCGTAGGTGAAATGCACCCACCGGAAGGCCAAGGGAGTGGTGAAGATGGCCACATCCCCTGGCCGGAGGCAATCGATCGCCTTCTGGTAGGCGTCAAAGCCGAGGAACTGGCGCTCGCGGGGCACGTCCACCTGATCGGGGCGCTCCTTTTTGATGCCCTCGTAGCTGCTCTGGAGGCGATGTTCGAAGACATCCGCCATGGCGACCAACTTGATGGGGCCGCGTTTGACCGCCAGCGCGTTGCGGGCGGCACCGCCGCCACGGCCGCCGCAGCCGATCAGGGCGATCTGGATGGTGTTGTCCTCCGCCGCGTGCACGTACGGCAGGCTCACCCCGGCCAGGGCCGAGGCGGCGGCGAGTTGGCCGGTCGTCTTCAAAAACTCCCGGCGTGAAGTCGGGCTGGATGTGGTGTCATTCATACCCAGAATCGTCGTCCGGCGGCCCGGAGAGTGTCAACCCCGGATTTCGTCCCCGTCGGCGGGGCGACGGCAATCCCGGCAGCCCCCCCGCGGCCTGCCCGTCCCGGGTTGCTGGGCGCGTCACTCCGGGCACGCCGGGGTTCCTCGGCGCTCCGCCAGGCTCGCGGAATTGCCCCGCCCTCACGCCTGCCTTCTCCCTGAGGAGGAAGGCAGCGTCGCGGCGGCCCCGGGCGTTCCGTCCTACCGCTCTCTCACGTGCGCGGCTCCGTCCGCTGCGGCTCGGGCGGACTCCGGCGCGGTGGTTGGCGACCGACGGCGCGGGGCGGTTGGGACAGTGCCCACGATTGCGAGAGTTCTTGCCGAACACGGCGCCCGCTACCCCACCGCCGCTCCGCACCCAGAACGCGGGACGACCTCAGACAACAGAACGATCTGAGGCGCGCCTCGTTAGTTCACCTTGACTTACTCGTTACCATCTGTATATTCGCCTCTGTAATTCAAAGGAGACCATTCCACCAACCGCTATGAATCCACCGTGCATGACTCGGCGTCGCTTCTTCACCACCACTGCCGCGGGCAGCACTCTCTTGGCCTTGCGTCCGTTCACCCCGTGGGCACGTGCCGAGGCCCCCGCCCAGGGGCCGTCGCTGCCGCCGGTCCGCATCCACACCGTCTTCGCCGGCCGGACCGGTGACGCCTACCTCACCCGGCCGACCGAGGAAATCGCCCGCTTCGGTCAGTACTTCACGGAACTGGAACGGAAGCTGGGGGACGTGATGTTCGTGGGCGGCGATCTGATCCCGCCGGCGGAGGCCGCGCAGGTGGCGGGGAAACTGAGCGACGCCGACGGCCTGCTCCTTGTGCATCTGTCCGGCCACGGGGGCGACGCCCCGGTGCTGAGCCAGCTCATCGACACTGGCTTGCCCACCGCCCTGTTTTCTCAGCCGTTCAGCGGCCACGGCTGGATGTACTTTCCCCAGTGGCACAAGGCCGGCAAGCGGGTGGTGTTGTTGCCCAGCAGCGACTGGGGGGAGATCGAGCGGGTCGTTCAGCTCATGCGCGTGCCGGCCTGGCTCCGCCAGACCCGGATTCTGGCCGTCGGCGGGCCGCATGGGACACCCGCCGCCTGTGCCGCCGAGCAAGTGAAGCAGCGGTTGGGCGCCGAGGTGGTGACCATCCCCAACGAGCGCGTGGTGGAGGCCATGAAGGGCATCGAACGCAAGGCCGCCGAGGCCGAGGCGGAGGCCTACTGGATCAACCCGGCGCGGGAAATCGTCGAGCCCACCCGGTCGGAGATCATCGAATCGGCCCGGATGTTCCTGGCGGTGCAGGGCCTGATGCGCCAGGAAAAGGCCCAGGCCATTTGCAGCGCGCACTGCATGGGCGACCCGCGCGGCTGCCTCACCTTCAGCAAGCTCAACGACCTTGGTCTGGTGGGCGCTTGCGAAGGCGACATCGACTCGACCCTGACCATGCTGATCTTCGCCTACGCCTTCCGGGTGCCGGGATTCATCAGCGACCCGGTCATCGATACCGCCAAGAACGCGATGGTCCATTTCCATTGCACCTCGGCCACCAAGTTGGACGGGCCCGGTGGAACCCGGTTGCCGTTCCGCATCCGCACCCAAACCGACAGCCGCGGGGGCGTGGCGTTGGAAGTCGAGAACCGCGTGGGCCAGCCGGTCACCTGCGCCAAGCTGGTCAATCTGGATACCCTGCTGGTCTGCCCCGGTAAAATCCTAGAGACCAGCCGCAGCCCTCTTGCCTGCCGCACCCAGTTCGCCCAGAGTGTCCCCGATGCCCACCGGCTCTTCCTCAACTGGGGGGCCGGCGTGGTGCAAGGTGACACCATGACCCTCCTCCATCGGGTAGTCTTTTACGGCGACCACACAAGGTCGTTGACCGACCTGGCAGAGCTGATGGGCTTGCGGGTCATCGAAGAGGGAACGGTGGCGGCGTAACCCAGACCCAGCCGACGCCTCCTCGAACAACCCGGGGCCCCCACCCTCGCCACGCGGCCAAGGCGTCGGCCCGCAGCGTCGGCACGGGGTCGGTGCGGATCAACCGCGGCAACTCGAGGGCAAGGGGAGCACCCTGAGCCTCGTCCGCGACGCCAGGGCGAATCCGCCAGACGAGGCGGAGGGCTCGGTCGCAGACATAGGGGTCGGGATTGCGCAGCCGGCTAAGGAGTACCGCGAGGGTCGAGGCGCTGGTCGGAGTTTGGGCCACCGGCCCTCTGAGACACACCTCCCGCAGCAAGGGCGAACGGTCTGGGTCTCGGGCCGCTTCCAAGCCTCGGCCGCGGCCGCGATCCACTGGCGCCGGGCCATCTCCGCCCCGGCCGTGGGCAGGCTCAAGCCGACTGTTGTCATCCCGCCCACAACCTGCTTATGTAGCGGCATGCGCAAGATGAATCGCTTGATCGACGGAATGGGGTTGGTCGCTGGCTTGATGGGCGCCCTGGTGACCCAGGCGGCGGACTGGCCTCAGTACCTCGGCCCGAATCAGGACGACAAGACCAGCGAGAAGATCGCGTCCACCTGGCCCGCCGGCGGGCCGCGGGTCGTCTGGAAAGCCCCCACCACCGACGGGTTCAGCATCCTGGCCGTCAGTGGTGGCAAGGCCTTCACCCTCATGAGCCGCGATGTCGAGGGCGCGGAACGCGAGGTCTGCGTCGCCTTCGACGCGAATACCGGCAAGGAAGTCTGGGCAGTGCCCTTGGGCATCGCCAAGTACGATGGCGGCGGTGACACCCCGGCCCGGGACCATGCCACCGGCGGCGACGGGCCGCGCTCCACGCCCACCATCGACGGCGGCCGGGTTTATGCGTTGGATGGTCATCTCGTGCTCTCGTGTCTGGATGCCGCCGCCGGCAAGACGCTCTGGCAGAAAGACCTCGTCAAGGAACTCGGCGCCAAAGTGGTCCAATGGCAGAACGCCGCCTCCCCCGTCTTGGATGGCGACCTGATCTACCTCTGCTGCGGGGCCCCCGACCAATCGCTGCTCGGCCTCAACAAAATGGACGGCAGCGTGGCGTGGAAAGGCGAAAGCGACCCGATGACCCATGCCTCCCCCGTCGTGGCGACGATCCTCGGGGTGCGGCAGGTGATCTTCTTCACCCAAAAGGGACTGGTCTCCGCCGAGGCCAAGACCGGCAAGGTCCTCTGGCGCTATCCCTTCCGATATAGTGTCTCGACGGCCGCCTCCCCCGTGGTGTCCGGGGACATTGTCTATTGCTCCGCCGGTTACGGAGTGGGCTCGGGGGCGGCGAGATCGCCAAGAACGGCGATGACTTTACGGCCACCGAGCTGTGGCGGGTCAGCGGCAACAAGCTGGCCAACCATTGGAGCACCCCGATCGTCAAGGACGGTTACCTCTACGGCCTCTTCGGCTTCAAGGAATTTGGCAAGTGCCCGCTGATGTGCCTGGAGTTGGCCACCGGCAAGCCGGTCTGGAGCCAGGAAGGCTTTGGCCCCGGCGGCGTGATCCTGGTGGACAATCTGCTGCTGGTCTTGGGTGACCGAGGCCAGTTGGTGCTCGTGGACCCCACACCCAACGGGTATAAGGAACTCGCCCGCACCCAACAGGAGTTGGGCAAGTGCTGGAACCACCCCGTCTTCAGCGGTGGCCGCATCTACGCGCGCGGCACCCAGCAGGGTGTCTGTCTGGAGGCCGCCCCCACCACAGCCGCCCACTAGGGGCGGCGCGGCGGCCCTCGCGGTCACCGAGCCAACTCGAAGGCGAATCCTTTCAGGTACTCGGTTTCGGGAATCACCGGGAGGATCGGGTGATCCAACCCCTGGTGGTAAGTGGCCACTCGACGCAGCAGCCGCCGCGCATCGAAGGCGGCGGCCAAGATGACCTCCTCAAACACCACGGCATCGACGTGGTGCGAACAGCAAAAGGTGGCGAGCACCCCGCCAGGCCTGAGCAGTTTGAGCGCTCGCAGATGGATTTCTTTGTACCCGCGCAAGGCGTCGGGTACCGCCGCCCGGTTACGCGTGAAGGAGGGCGGATCCAGCACGATGAGGTCGAAGCGCGGGATGACTTTCTCGTGTGGGCCGGTCGCCGTTTGGGCCTTGAGCCAATCGAACACGTTGGCGGCCTCGAACGAGCACGGGGCCGCCAGACCGTTCGCCGCGGCGTTGCGCTGCGCCGCCGCCACCGCCTCGGCGCTCTGATCCAGGAAATGGACCCGCGCCGCCCCGGCCCGGGCCGCGTGCAGACCAAATCCGCCCACGAAACAGAAACCATCCAGGACCTGCCCGCCGCGGGCGAACTCCGCCACGCGCCGGTAGTTGCTTTGCTGATCGAGGTAAAGCCCGGTCTTGTGGCCGGCGGCCAGATTGACGTGGAACTTCAGGCCGTTGAGTTCGGCCACGGTCTCCCCCTCGAGCTGACCGGCTAACACCCCGTTCGCCTCGCCCAGCCCCTCGAATTTGCGCGTGGCCATGTCGTTGCGTTCGAGGATCGCCTTGGGCTTGAACAGGTCTTCGAGCGCGCTGACGATCAGCGGCTTGCGTTGGTCCATCCCCAGGGCGGAGGTTTGCACCACCAAAACCTCGCCATACTTGTCCACCACCAAACCGCTCAGGAAATCGCTCTCCGCATTGACCACCCGGTAGGCGCTGGCTTCGGGCAGATGCCGCCGCCGAACCGCCACGGCCGCCTCGAGGCGCCCGCGAAAAAAAGCCGGGTCCGCCGGCACCCGTTCCGGCGCCAACACCCGGACGTTGATCTTCGACTTGGAGTTGTAGAAGCCGACCCCCAGCAACCGTTGGCGATGGTCCTTGACCTGGACCCAGGCGCCATCCGCCGCAGGCTGCGTCAGGCGCAAGATCGAGCTGTGGTAAATCCACGGATGCCCGGCGACGACCCGGTCGGCCTCCCCGGGACGCAGCAGCACCGTGGGTAGCGATGCGGAGTCGGTGGTCATCGGGTTGGCGCGTGTAGGCGCAATAACATCGGGGCATCATCCTTGCCCGCGCGCGGGCAGGAAAGCCAAATCGACCTGCCGGGCTGCGCCCAGGCCGGCGACTCACTCCCCGCCGTCGTCGTCCTTGCGTTCCCAACGCCGCGGGGCGCGCACGGGCAAGGCCGTATCGATCCTGGGATAGTAGGTGCCTTCGCCAAAAAGGTCCTGCGCCGCCTGCTCGAGCGCGGCCGAGGGAGTCACGGCGAAACGCTCGTGGGTCTCGACAAAGACGACCTGGCCCGCCGGTTGCGCCAGACAGAGGAACAACGGGCACTTGCCCGGGTGTTCTTGGATGAGCTGATGGGCCGCTTGCAGCAGGGCGGGCGTGAGGTGGGCGGTGTGGAGTCGGAGGTGAACCTGCTTGGTGTAACGCCGCGGGGCTTCGGCCAAAGGCAGGATCTCCTGCGGGAACACCTTGGGCTTGTCCTCCCCGGTGGTCACCTCGCCCACCACCATGACGGCTTGGTTGAGGGCCAAGAGCTGGCGATGGTTCTCGTAGCTCTCGTTGAGGCAGAGCAGTTGCACCGAGCCGGTCAGGTCCTCGAGGGTGACCAGCGCATAGGGTCGGTTGTTCTTTTTCGAGACCCCTTCTTGGACGGCGGTCACCAAGCCACCGATGCGCGTCATCGCGCGGTTGGCCAGTTGGCCCAGCGCCGCGATCGTGCTCAGCGCATAGCGACGCAACAACAGGGCATGCGGCGTCAACGGATGCCCGGTGACATAAAAGCCGAGCA
>JAJXTA010000115.1 GCA_021784265.1 bacterium
ATCTAGGCGTCCTGGATGGTCCCGCCGGCCGTGGCCATCGCTGCCAACAAGGAGAGGTCCCGACGATAGGGCACCGGCCCGCCCCGGCCCACCGCTCCCAAGACATAGACATCCCGCGACTCGGCCGATTTGAGGTAGAGAAAGTCGTCTGGCTGCAAATAGATGTTCTGGGACATGTCGCCGTCATGCAACAAACGTTCGAGGTCCACCACCAGCGGTTGCCCATGGCGGATGATGAAACTGTGGCGCAGGTCCGCGAGGTCTTCGGTGGTCCCGGGCACGGTGAGGGCCCCACCCGCGGTGGCGATGGCTTCCAACACCGTCAGCGGGGTGATCAGCGGATACACGCCGGGCTTGGCCAGCCGCCCCAGCAGCCAGACGTGCCGGCTCCCGACGCCCTGGAGGGTGACGACCACCTGGGGTTGGTCCCGGAGGTATTGCTTGAGGCCAGTCTCGAGCTTGGCTTTGGTCTGGGCCAGCGTCAGGCCCCACACGTCCATCCCCGGCAGGAGGTGGAAGTAAATTCGCCCGTCCGGGCCGACAATCGCGGTGCTGCGCGAAGCGCTCTCCCCCATGATCTCGATTCCGATCACGTCGCCGGGCCCCAGGGTGTAGAGCGCTGTCGGGGGACGCAGCCACTCGGGGTTGAGCTGATTGGTCAACGCCACCGCGGTCAGGCCTTCGACTGGTTTGACCCGGGCCCGGGGATCAAATCGGGGGCCGGTCCGGCACCCGGCGCCGACCGCGACCAAGACCGCCAGCCCCCAGCCCACCCAAATACGACGTGAGATCATGACGATTAGAAAATAGGATGTGTGATAAACGGCCCCACGTGCGCGCCGGCCCAGTAGAACGCCACTGTGTTGACGAAGGTCGAGGCCACCATGTCCAGCAGTTGTTCGGCTTTCAACCAGGGCCGTTTACTCACGTAAATGATGTCCCGCGGCTCGAGTTTGAAGTCGGCCCGCCGGGCGGCCAGCACGCCGCCGACGTTGACGACGAAGGTGGTGGGATGATTCAACGAGCCCCGGACCACCAGCACCCGCTGCTTGAAGGCGTCGTCGGTGAACCCGCCGCTTCGGCTCAAGGCGCCCACGAGCGTGGTCGTGCCGGGGGCATAGGGGACCACCCCAGGCGCCCGCACCTCGCCCAGCACATAGACCTCCTTCAGGTTCGCCGGGGGGAAATAGAGGTAATCATCCGGTTCGACGGGCAAGTTCTGGTCCAACTTGCCCCCGAAGAAGAGCCCCTCGAAATCGACGGCCACGCGCTCGCCGCGGCGCACCAGGAAACTGCGGCCCAGGTCCACCGATTCCACCATGGTGCTCTGGACCGGGGTCGCGATGAACCCGTGGGCCAGCGCCAGCGCCTCGATGATGGTGATGGGGCGCTCGAGGATGAACACGCCCGGGGCGCTGACGTTGCCGAGCAAATAGAAGCGTTTGCTGAGGAAACTCAGCGGGTTGATCATCGTGCGCGGCGAGCGGTAATACTGGGCCAGGAGCCCGTCCAGCTTGGCCCGGAGCTCGTCCACCGTCAGGCCCGTGACCACCACGTCCTGGGCCTGCAGATACGTGATCCGTCCGTCCGGCTGCACCACGTTGGTCCGGGTGAGGTCCGGTTCCCCGTAAACGCTGATCATCATGCCGTCTCCCGGGCCGAGGACGAGGTGTTCCTGCCAGGGGGCGCGTTGGCCCGGGCTGATGACGCTGAAGGAGACGTTCGTTTGCGCCGGTGTGAGGGGGACGACGGTGCCGGTGACGACCACCGGAACGTTCGAGGTCGAGGCCGGGGTGGGCGGGGCTTCGGCGGCGCGGGGACCCGCGCCGGCCAGCATTCCCACCGCCGCAGCCGTGGCCAGCCACCGGCCCACGCGGGCCGGGGTCTTCGTCGTGCCCGACGCCCGAGGCGCCCGGTTGAACAGCGTCCCCACCAGATGACACCCGGCTTGGCGCAAGGTAGTGAGCCCGGCTTGGACCTCGCCCGCCTCCGCTTGCCCGGCCGCCGCGACCCAAACGAGGTTGGGCAGGCCCTCGGCCAGGAGCACGGTTTCCGGCAACGAGGCTGGCGGCAGCTCGATGAAGAGCACGGCGTCGCGGATCGCTCCCCAGCAGGCCAGCGCGCCCGCCCATTGCTGGCGACGCTCGCGCGACCAATCCCACGCGGGCAACGGCACGTGGGTAACCGGGCCGGCCGTGGTCCGGCTCACCTCTCGCGCTACTTGGCCGGGGCTCGCCAACGGGTCCGGTCCCTGGGTGGCGCCTCCCGCGGGGTCGGCCCCGGCGTCGGGGGGCGCGGGGCGGGCGGCGACCGTCAAGACCCGCCACCCGGCGCGTCCGGCCGCCTGCGCCAGCAGATTAATACAGGTGGTGCGCCCTTCTCCCGGTGCGGAGGAGGTGAATCCGCAGACCAAACCGCGCTCGGGCGCGTGGGCCAAGCGGCCCTTGAGGCTGGTCCAGGCGCGGAACGCCCATTTCGCTTGTTCGTCGGCATCCATAAAGTGCAAGTCTCCCAGCGTGGAGATCAGCGGCAGGCGGATCACGCGGCGGGCGTCGGCGGCGGTCTTGAGCCGGGCATCCGCCGCTTCCAGTGCGGCCAGAACGACGGCGGCCAAGGCTCCGCCCAAGAGACCGCCGAGGCTGGCGGCCAGGAGGAGCCGCGACCAGAGACGGCCGGCTTGGCCGGCCGCGAGGGTCGCCGGGGCCAGCGCGCGATAGGGCGCCGGTCCCGCGGTGGCGGACGTTTGGACTTGGTGCAATCGGTCCCGCCAGAGTCGGCGCGTGGTCTCGAGGCCGGCCTGATCCCCTTTGAGTTGGGCATAGCGCGCCGCTTTGTCGGACAGGCCGTTGAGCTTCTGGTGAAGCTGTTCTTGGCGCGTGGTCAGTTGATCGAGCTGCTTGGCCAGGGCCCGCTTCTGGCCCTCGGCCTCGACCGTCAGCAGGGCGAGTTGGCTGCCGAGGGCACCCGCGGGCACCGCCAGCCCGGTCGCTCCCTGGCCCGGCCCGGAGGCTGACTCCTGCTCCAAGGTCCGCAGCCGGGCCCGCAGTTCCTTTACCCGCGGATGCGCCTCCGTATAACGCGTCAGCGCGGCATTCAACTCCGCTCGCGTGGCGACTAAGTCCGGGTTCTGGTTCACCACTTCGCCACGCAGGCTCGTCAGCTTCGCGTCCAGCCCGGCCAGCTCGAGCCGGGTTTGGGTGCTCTGGCGTTCGAGTTCGGTGAGCTCCTGGATTTCCGCCGTGGTTTGGCGTTCGAAATCAAACACACCCGCTTCCCGCTCGACTTGCGTGAGCGCCTGGTGGGCGGTCGCCAGCTCCGCCTCGAGCCCATGCAATTTGGCGGTGAGGGCGGCGGTCATGTCCTGGCGTTCGCGGTCGGCAAACGCCCGCGCCGCTTGGACCAGGGCGGTCGCACACGCATCCGCGGTGTGGCGGGCGCGGGCGGCGGCGCGGGCTCGGACCCGGACGACAACGGTGTCGCTTTGGCCGTCCCGCGTCACTTCCAGGTGGTCGGCCAACCAAGCGGGTGAAACCGGCGGCTGCGCCAGGGCGCCAGCCTGGACCAAGAGCCGTGGGGACCGCGCAAGCGTCTCGAGTAAGTCGGGCCTGACCGCCGCCGGTGGCGCCACGGCTCCCGCCCCGTCCCCCGCGAGCCCCCCGCGCGGCTCGGGTACCAGGCGGACCTCCGCACTGGTCGAGGACCAAAGCCAGGCCCCGCCGCCGCCGACCACAACGCCCGTCACGGCCACGAGGCCGATCCAGTACCACTGGCGACGCCACCGATGCGGCAGGCGCCACGGGTCGATACCCAAGCGGTCGATCCACCGCGGGGTCGGTTCGAGGGGCAACGGATGTGGCGTCGCGGCGGGCGTTTCCCTCGCCCCGGCGGTTCGCGGCCGGTCGGTTTCGGTGGCCACTGCGGCGCCGCCCTCCCCGCGTTTGCGGCGCAGCTCGCTAATGCTCAAGGGCCCCGGGTCGTTCATGGGATCGGGAGTTCCTGCTGGCGCTGGAGGTCTTGCGCCACGGCATCAACCGCGGCAGGGGCGACGCGCGGTTTCTCATGCAACCAGGCAAACTCGAGGGCGAGCTTGGCGATCCGGTTGATCTGGCGGGGGATGCCCTGGGTGGCCTGAAAGAGCTGGGCGATGGTGTCGTCGGGGAACAAATCACCCTGCGGATGCCCCGCCACTTTCAAACGATGGCGGACGTACGCCCCGGTCTCGCTCGGGCTGAGGGCTTGGAGGTGAAAACGGAGGCTGATCCGTTGGTTAATCGCCGGCAAGGCGGCGATTTTAGCGCGGAGCTCCGGCTGGCCGAGCAACAGGATCGTGAGCCGGCTTTGGCCTTGTCCGTTGAGGTTGGTGAGTAGCTTCAGCTCGTTGAGCGTGGCTGGGGACATCTCCTGCGCCTCGTCGAACACCAGGATTAGGTGCCGGTCCTCGCGGTGCAATCGTTCGACCACCGCCTGAAAGCGTTCGTAGAGGGCCAGCTTGCCCTGCCGCGGCGCCGCCGGGAGCGCGTCCAAACCGGGGAGAATCGCCCCCAGCAACTCCTTAAAGGTGAACCCGGAGTTCTCGCGAGTGACCACCTGGAACTGGTGCGGGTCCAACCGCTCGCTGAAGACGGCGCGGGTGAGGGTTTTGCCGCCGCCGATCTCGCCGGTGAGCAGCCCCAGGTTCATGGTGCGTTCGGCGACGAGGAAACAAAGCCGGTTCAGCGCCTCGTCGTGCGCCGGGCTCTGATAAAAGAAGCGCGTGTCCCAGGTTGCCTCGAACGGGCGTTCTTTCAGGTTCCAGTAAGTCAATAAGTCCATCCGCGACCGTGGGTTGGAGGGGCGTACCAACCGCTCGCCGTCCGCCCCCCGCGTGGCAAACCATGCGTAAAGTGACACGCCCCGCCCGCCAAAGCAAATGGGTTATTGCGCCCGGGCGGGCTGGGGTGGTTCACGGAGCCGGAGTGTCCCCGGCCTCGGTCAGCCGCCGCACGTCCCGCAACAACTGGCTTGGGCTGTAAGGTTTGGTCACAAACAAGGTGGCGCCGCAGCGCTCGGCTTCCGCCGCCGTCACCCGCCCCGGATTGGCGGTCAGCATGATGACGGGCGTGAGGCGGTTGGCCGGCTGCGCTCGGATCAACTTCAACGCCGCCAGCCCGTCCATCTCCGGGAGCATATAATCCAGGATAATCAGGGCCGGCTCTTCCTCCCGCGCGGCCTCGACGCCCTCGGCCCCCGTGCCCGCCGTGAGCGCCTCAAAGCCCGCCCGCTCTAATTGATACTGCAGCAGCCGTTGCATATACGGCTCGTCATCGACCACCAAGATCTTCATCGCCCGCCTCCGCGCTTGGGCGCCTTGCCGCCATTGGCTCCTCCGGGCGGCCTGGCCAAGGTGAACACGGCCGGCCGTCGGCACCACCCGGCCACGCTACCACGCCGAACGACGCATGGAGACATCAGGCGGCAGCCTAACCCCTTCCGGGTCGCTCCTTCAAGCTTGTTGAGCGTCTTCGCGGACGTGGACCCAGACATGAACGTGGGGGTCGCCACGGAAATACCAGATCATCGCGGGTCCCTCGATTTGCCACACATCCCAGACGCCGTCGTTGCCGACATCCTGGTTCTTGTAGAAGGCCAGGTGGAGGTTGTCGAAGCCATTATCTTCGATAAGTTTCAGGGCTTCGTCGGCATCGGGTCGGCGGAACGGGGCCAAGAGGTCGGCCATGACCTTGCGGAGCAGATCTTTTTGGTCGCGGCTCATGGCGGCGACCGGGAGTCCCGGCAGGGTGGCGGTTTGGCCGGTGAGGCGGACGGTCTCAGTGCCGCGCTCGGCGGGGCCGTTACCCAAGAGGGCCAGTGCGCGCTGCTTGCCGTCCAAGGCGTTGAAGACCGCGTTGGCTTGCAGGGCTTGGAACCAGTAGATGTTGCCCGGGTGGTCGGGTTTCTCGTAGAAGCCATGCGCGGCGTGGCCATAGAAGATCGGGCCCCCAAAGGCCGCGCCGGCCACCGAATCACCGTCGCACCGGCGGGTGACGTGGCGGCCGGTGAGGACGAACTCGAACTTGCCGGTGCCGGGGGTCCCAAACAGCGCCACGGCGCAGCCGCCGAACCCCTCCTTGCCCATGTCGTGCTCGACCTGCTGCATCACCTTGTCGGCGTACTCCGGGCTGTGGACGCCCCGGAAGATCTGGCGGATTAAGTCTTGTTGGTCCGGGCTAAAGCACTGTGCGACCCGTTTGTCCGTGATGAACCAGTTGTTGTCAACTTTCCGCCGCAAGGGATCGTCGAACGGGAAGCAGACGGTGGCGAGCTGGGCCGGGGTGAGGCTCTTGTAGAGGGTGGTGACCAAGGTCTCGGAGACGTCCGTCGGTTTGGGGGCGGCGTTGAGGGAGGGCGGACTGAGCAGCGGCACGCCGCTGGCGGCGGCGGTCAGGCCGGTCAGCGTGGTCCTGAGAAAGTCGCGGCGGGTGAAGCCGTCACAATCCGGGCAGGCGGCGGGGGGGCGGTGCTTGATCATGGCCGGACTATACCACAGGTTGTCGGGCTGGCAACCGGGGCGGCCAGCGTGATCCCGCCCGCTGAACCGCCGCTCCCGCGGTGGAACGCCGGCCCACGGCGGGGGTCGGTCTGGAGCCGACGCGCGGTTGACTAGGGCCCCGGCGTGTCCGCTGGCACGGGCTCAATCTGCCCGTCCGCCCCGAGCCGGAGGCGGGTTCCTTTGGCGGCCCCCGTGATGGCCCGGGTCAGCTCGGCCTCTGGCGACGCGCCTTGTCGGTTGATGCGGTACCGCTCGCCGGCCACGGTTCGCTTCCAGAAGCCGGGGAGGAGATAGGGGGTCAGGTCCGCGGGTTCGAGGGGGCGGGTTTCGCCCGCCGAATGGCCTTCGAGCCAGTGAGCCTTGGCCAGGGCGATCTGTTGGAGGTTACTCTGGATGCCGATGAGAGGGGGCGCCGCGGGGCTCGCCGGGGAGGCCCGCCGCGGGCCGAGCCAGAACCAACCCAGCCCCAGCAGACCAAGCGCCAGCAGCCAGCAACTCCACCGCCGTGCCATCGCGGGTTGCCCGGCGCTAGTCCGGCTTCATCAGCCGGGGGTTGGACCGGCGGCGGGGTTGAGCGGCTCCGGGGCGGAGGACGCCCAGGGTGCGGAACCATTCCTCGGCGCGGGCCGGCCAGGTCGTGACGGCCTCAGGGGAGGAGCGCAGGCCATAGCCGTGGCCGCCGCTGGGGTAAAGGTGCATCTCGGCTGGCACCCGCGCCTTGCGGAGTGCCAAGTAGTAGAACAGGCTGGTTTCGACCCGCACGCCGTCATCCTCGGCTTGGACCAGGAAGGTCGGCGGTGTGTCCGAGGTCACCGCCAGCTCCGGGGCGAGGGCGTCGCCTTCGGCTTTGCGGGTCAGATAGGCGGGATAGATCAGCAAGGTGAAGTCGGGCCGGCAACTCACCGCGTCGGCCGGGTCTTGGGGCGCGTAGGTGCGTTGGGCGTAATTGCAACTGAGGGCGGCCGCCAAGTGCCCGCCGGCGGAGCAGCCCAGCACCCCGAGGTGCTTGGGGTCGAGTCCCCAGGCGGCGGCGTGGAAGCGGAGCAG
>JAJXTA010000116.1 GCA_021784265.1 bacterium
GTTGGCAGGGGCCGGAGCGGGACGGTTTTGAGAATTTTGAACATCGCCCGAGCGTCGGGGGCGTTTAACAAGCCCTCCGATGGGGCGGGAGCCTGCTGGCAGCGGGCGATTCCGCCCAGCAGGGTCATGTAGCCAGTGGCGTCGGTCTCCGGGACGGCGCAGAGGAAGACCAGCCGCACCGGGTGGCTGTCGCGGCCTCCCCAGCGGACCGGTTCGTCCGCGCGCCCCAGGGCGAAGACGACCTTGGCCAGTCCCTTGATGCGAGCGTGAGGCAGGGCCCAGCCGGGGGCCACCGCGGTGCTACCCAGGAACTCACGATTCAAAGCGGCGTGATAGAACGGAAGCAGGTCCGGCAAGCACCCCGAGCGCTGCAAGACCGCGCTCAGTTCTTGCACCACCGACGAGGTGTCGCGGCCTTGCAGCCGCGGCACGACCAAGTCGGGCGTCGTGAAATCAGCCAGCGTCACGTCGGTTGCCACAGTTCGGTGCCGAGGAACGGAGCGCGCGCTTACGCCTCGCCCGCGGCGGGAGCCCGCGTGGGCTCCGCCAGCGCGCGATAATGTGGAGTACGGACCGTCGTCACTGACAACGGAGCTAGCAGGTTGTACGCCACCGGCGCGCCGGTCCTACCTAGTTCCTTGATCCAGAGTAGTTTGCAGCGGAACCTCGATGTGCCCCACGCCGCGGAATCCCGGTCCGCTCATGCGCGGTGCATTCTTTGCACATCAAGATAACTCATTGTGCATGGCCGAGGCCCGGGCCCGACACACGTGCCGCGAGACGGGTCGCGGCGCCCTCAGCCGCCCGCGCCGGCCAGGGAGCGGGCGGCGGCGATGTCGCGCTGGATCTGACTCTGGAGAGCAGCGAGGGAAGGGAATTTGAGTTCGTCGCGCAGCTTTTGGCGGAAGACGACTTCCATCTCCTGATCGTAGAGGTCACCCGTGAAGTCCAACAGATGAGCCTCCGCGCGCAGCGCGGGGGTGGTGTTGGCGACGGTGGGGCGATAGCCCAGGTTCAGCAGGGCCGGGCAACGACGATCCTGGCTCAGCCGAGCCTCAACCGAGTAAACCCCGGTCGGGGGCAACACCAAGCCGCTGACCTCCAGGTTGGCGGTGGGGAAGCCCAATTGGCGCCCCAACTGATCGCCCCGGGTGACCAATCCCGCCAGACTATACGGCCGGCCCAGCAGGGCGGAGGCCAGGGAAAAGTCCCCGGCTTGAATCGCGCCGCGGATTCGCGTGCTGCTCACCGGCTCGCCCGCGAAGAGGACCGGCGCGAGGCCCCGGGTGGTGTAACCGTAGCGTTCGCCCATTTGCTGGAGGAGACCCAGGTTGCCGCTGCGCCGATGCCCGAACACGAACCCGGTGCCGACGCAAACGCCGCGGACCGGGCCGGCCTCCCGCACGAGCAATTGGATGAATTCCTCCCCGCTCTGCTGGCTGAACGCCCGGTCGAACGGGATGAGCCAGGTGGTTTCCACCCCTGCCGCGGCCAGCGCCCGCAGTTTCTGGGGCGCGGGATAGATCAAGCGCGGTTGGCGGGCGGGAGCGAGCACGGCGGCCGGGTGCCGATCGAACGTCACCGCCACGGCCATCGCCTGGGCGGCCCGGGCGTCGGCCAGGGTCTGCCGCAGGACCGCTTGATGGCCCACGTGCACCCCGTCGAAGGTGCCGATGGCCACGCAGATCGGCCGCCCGCCGGTCGAGATTTCGCGGGCGCGGGCGACGATCTGCATGGCGAGGAAGGACGCGAGCGCCGGGAGGATGGGCGCGGCTCAGGTGGAGGCGGTGAGCTTCAAGAAGGGAATGACCCGCTTCTCCAACTCCGCCACCGGCAAGGCCAACACCTGATCCAACGGGAGCGCATCGGCGAGGCTGAGCTTGCCCGCCACCGTGCGGCGCAGGGCGGCCAGGTGCGCCCCGCAGCCGAGTTTCTGGCCCAGCTCGTGGGCGAGACTGCGGACATAGGTCCCTTTCGTGCAGGCGACCCGGAACGTGGCCAGGGGCTCGGTGTACTGACTGCACGCGAAGCTGTAGATGTGGACCAGCCGCGGTTTGCGTTCGACCTCGACCCCTTTGCGGGCCAGCTTGTAAAGGGGCACGCCTCCAACTTTGGCGGCGGAAACCATCGGCGGCGTCTGGAGCAAATCCCCGACGAAGGCGCGGGCTTCCTCATTGATCTGGGCGACCGTCAGGGGCGGCACCGGCAGGGAGCCTACCAACTCACCATCAGCGTCGTAGCTGGTGGTCGTCTCGCCGAATTTGATCGTCCCCTCGTACACCTTGTCGGTGGACATGAGTTTCTCGGACAATTTCGTGGCGCGGCCAAGCACCAGGACCAACAGGCCCGTGGCATTGGGGTCGAGGGTCCCGCAGTGACCCGCCTTTTGGAGGTGGAATTGACGGCGCACGGCTTCGACCACGTCGTGCGAGGTCGGCCCGGCGGGTTTATCCACCAGCAGGGCGCCGTCCAGAGGTCCGAAGGTTTGCAGCGGCATTAAGAGGCGTGGTTGAGGGTCTTTTTCAAGGCGGCAATAACGCGGCGTTGCACCGAGAGCGGCTTGCCCGCGATGCGTGCCCCCGCGGCGGCTTCGTGGCCCCCGCCGCCGAAGAGCCGCGCCACCTGGTTGACATCGATCCGCGGGCTCTTCGACCGGAGGCTGAGCCGGATCAGCTCCGGTTCGAGCTCCTCGAACACACAGGCCACGACCACCGGCTCGATGACTCGGATATGGTCGATCAGCCCCTCGGCATCCGATTTGTCGGCGCGGGTGCGCGCAAAGTCCTTCGGCCGCAGCCAGAACCAAGCGATCTGGTCGTTGTGGGCCAAACGGAAGTGGGTATAGACGTGACGCAACAGCCGGACCCGGGCGAGGGGAAAGGAGTGGTACACCTCGTGGCAAATCGCGGAGAGATCGGCGCCGCGTTTGACCAGCTCGCCGGCGGTCACGAAGGTGCCAGGCCGGGTGGTGGCGTATTGAAAGGAACCGGTGTCGGTGGAGACCGCGGTGAAAAGACAATCGGCGATGGGCGGGGTGATCGGCCAGTTGGCGTACTTCAAGAGGCGGAAGATCAGTTCTCCGGTGGACGGCTCGCGGGCGGAAATCCAGTTGATGTCGCCGTAGCGGGTGTTGCTGGTGTGGTGGTCGATATTGACCAGCAGCCGGCGCTGCCGGATGCAGTCCCCCGCGCCGCCCAGCCGCTCGAAGCTGGCGCAGTCGGTGGCGATCACGCAGTCGAACGCCAGGCCCGGCTTGGGGGTTTGGATGACCTTCTCCGCGTCCAGAAAGGCCAGTTTCTGCGGCAACCGGTCTTCGTTCCAGCAGGTCACCGCCTTGCCTTGGTTGCGGAGCGCCAGGGCCAGACCCAGTTGCGAGCCCACACAGTCGCCGTCGGGCCGCACATGACCCACGACACAGAAGCTCTGGCAGTCGGCCACCGCCTCCAGGATGCGCTGCACGATTTTCGGGCGTGGTTTCATAGGCGCGGAAGGGGCCGCCCCGCCCTAGGCAGGGTCGGGCGGGAGGGTCGGTTCGATCTCATCGAGGATCTGCAGCACGCGGTTGCCGCGCGCCACGGCCTCGTCGAGAACGAAGCGCAGCTCGGGGGTGTATTTGAGCACCACGGCACTGCCCACCATGCCCCGAAGGCGTTTGCGGTGTTCTTGGAGCAGGTTGAAGCCGCGCTTCTGCTGGTCCGGGGTACCCAGGATGCTGACATAGACGGTCGCCGACTGGAGGTCGCCGGCCACCAGCACCTCATTCACCGTCATCAAACCGGCCTCGGGGGCGTGGAACTCACGCAACAGCAACGCGCTCAGTTCGCGCTTGAGCAGCTCGCGGACGCGCTCGTGTCGGCGGTTGTGCATGGAGGGAGCGAGAAGGGCGGGTGACGAGGGGTCGCCCGCCGGGTCAGAGCTTCTGGGTCACCTTCTCGATGGTGTAGCATTCGATGGTGTCGCCGGGTTGGAAATCGTCGAACCCGTCCAGGCGGATCCCGCATTCCATGCCCGCCCGCACCTCGCTGACGTCGTCTTGGAAGCGGCGCAAGGTGTTGATGAGCCCCTCGTACACCAGTCCCTTGCGACGCATGACCCGGGCCTTGCCCTTGACGATGCGGCCGCTGGCCACGACACAGCCGGCCACGTTGCCGCCCTTAGAGAGGTTGAACACCTTGCGGACCTCGGCCACCCCGAAGACCGCCTCCTTGAGCAGCGGGTCCAAGAGCCCGGCCATCGCTTCTTTCACCTGGTCGATCAGCTCGTAGATAATGGCGTAGAGTTTGATCTGGACGCCTTCGCGTTTGGCCAGGTCGGCCACCCCGTTGTCGATCCGGGTGTGGAACCCGAGGATGATCGCCTTGGAGGCCGAGGCGAGCGACACATCCGATTCGGTGATGGTTCCTACCGCGCTGTGGATCACCTCCAGGGCGACCTTGGCCGACTCGATCTTGCGCAGCGCGTCCACGATGGCCTCGACTGAACCCTGGGTGTCCGCCTTAACGACGATTTTGAGGACCTTGGCCGACTCGGATTCCAGGGTCTCGAAGAGGGTTTCCAGCGTCACCTTCGGGTGGCGTTCTTTCTCCTGGTTGCGCGCCGCCTCGACCCGCTCAGCGCAGATCTCCCGCGCCGCTTTTTCGTTCTCCACGACACTGAATTCCAAGCCCGCCTCCGGGACGCCGTTGAGGCCCAGGAGTTTCACCGCCACCGACGGCCCCGCCTCCTTGAGGCGTTTGCCTTCCTCGTTGATCAACGCCCGTACCTTGCCGTAGAACGGCCCACAGATCACCGTGTCGCTGACGCGCAAGGTGCCCTTGCGCACCAACACCGTGGCGGTCGGGCCACCCGGCTCCAGCCCCGACTCGATGACGTTGCCCTTGGCCCGCCGGTTGGGGTTGGCCTTGAGCTCCAGCAACTCCGCCTGCAAGAGGATCATCGAGAGCAGTTTGTCCACCCCCTGCTTGGTCAAGGCGGAGACGTCCACAAAGATGGTCTCGCCACCCCAGTCGTCCGGGACCAAGCCCTTGTCCTGGAGCTGCTGTCGGACCTTGAGCGGGTTGGCATTGGGATGATCGCATTTGTTGACGGCGACCAGCAAGGGCACCTTGGCCGCCTGCGCGTGGCTGAGGGCCTCCAGGGTTTGGGGCATGACCCCGTCGTTGGCGGCCACCACCAGCACTACCAGATCGGTCACGTTGGCGCCACGCGCCCGCATCGAGCTGAAGGCGGCATGCCCGGGCGTGTCCAGGAAGGTGATCTGCTGCACCTCCTGCGGGCGTTCGGGGTGGGGGAAGGAGATGGTGTACGCCCCGATGTGCTGGGTGATCCCCCCCGCCTCGCCCTCCGCCACGTTGGACTTGCGGATCGCATCCAGGAGTGTGGTCTTGCCGTGATCGACGTGGCCCATGATGGTCACCACCGGCGCCCGCAGCACCAGCTCCTCCGGCTTGTCGTCGGGGTCCACATCCACCTTCTTGGGGGGGGCATGGACCACTCCCGCGCCTTTCTCCCGCTTCTCGACTTCGAAACGGAAACCGTGCCTGGCGCAAAGGCGTTGCGCTACTTCCGGCTCGATCGCTTGGTTGACGGTGGCGAACACGCCCATATCCATCAGGTCGGCGATCAACTGGTAGGGCTTCTTCTTGATATGCTCCGCCAACTCCCGCACCACGATCGGGGGTTTGACGGTGATCAGCACCCCGTCGGCGGGGGGCACAAACTTTGGCAGCGTCGGGCCCTTGGGGGGTTCGCTCGCCTTGGGCTGGCTCCCGGCCGCATGACCGCGGCCCGCCGCTTGACCCCCGCGCTGGTCCCGGCCCGATTGCCCCCGCTGCCCCTCCATGCGTCCGCCCGGGCGCACCGGACCGCGCGTCGGGCCACCACGGTCGGCAGGCCGCGGTTTGGTGGGGAGCTGGATGAAACCTACTTTGTCCCCGATCCGCGGCGGGGGCGGAACCGGCGGGGGCGGAGGCACCACCACCGGGGGCGGCGTGGGCGGCGGAGTGAGCTTCACCACATGGCTGACGGGCGGCTCGACCCGCAGTTGCGTCACCTCGACTCGTGGTGCGGGCGGCACGGCGGCCGGGGCCGTCGCGGGCGTGACGACCGCCGGGCTCGCCGGTGGGGCGGGCGGCGGCAGGGTCGGCGCCGGAGCGGCGACGGGCGCGGGCGGAATCTCGGGGAGGACCGGGACCACGATCGGGGCTGGCGGCTCCCTCACGACCCCTGCGGTTGCGGCTTCAGCGGGGGGCGGAGTGGGCGGCAGCAGCGTGGGCGCGACAGGGGCCGCGACGGGCGCCGGTGCCGGTATTTCCGCTACGGGCGGGGCCACAACGACTGGGACGGAGGGTGCTGGCGGCGGCGGTTCAGCGACCACCGGCGGCGGAACTGGTGGCGGAGGGGGAGTGGAGGGCGGCGGCGGCGGGGCGGTGTACCCTAATTTCTCTTCAAGATACTCGGCGGTGATCTTGTCCAGGGAGCTCGAGGGCACTCTGGCCCCCGCTATGCCCAGTTCCTTGGCCTTGACAAGGACTTCCTTGCTCTCGATTCCAAGCTTCTTGGCGATGTCGTAAATCCGAACGGGCATAAGTTTCTTCGACCCTCTGAACTGACCGCGGCGTCTTCATGCGCTCAACTCGGGAGCATGGAGGAAAGCACGGTCCACAAAGGTTAAGAGGCGGCCTCCGGGCCGAGTTTGATCATACGCTTTTGGGTTTCCGCCTGGATCGCCTGGAGGACGGCTTGGGCTTGGTCGCCGACCTCGGGGATCGCCGCCAAATCGCTCACCTCGGCTTGCAGCAAGTCTTCCAGGCTCAGAAAGCCGTGATGGACCAGGGCATCGGCCTGCGCCGGACTGATCCCGGGGATGGTCGCGACCGCTTGCACAGCCTGGGCCACCTTCTCCTCGAAGCCCATCGCGATGGTCCTTTCGGCTTCGATGTCCACTTGCCACCCCGTGAGCTTCGAGGTCAGCCGGGCGTTCTGGCCCCGCTTCCCAATTGCCAGCGACAATTGATCCTCGCTCACCATAATGCGAACCCGCCGGTTCTTCTCGTCCACGTCGAAGCCCTTGAGCTTGGCCGGCGCCAGGGCGTTGGACACATAGGTCTTGACGTTCGTGTCCCACTTGATGATGTCCACTTTCTCGTTGTTGAGCTCGCGGACGATGTTCTTGACGCGCTGCCCCCGCAGGCCGACGCAGGCCCCGACGGGGTCCACCTTCTCATCGCGGGACCAGACGGCCATCTTGGTGCGAAAGCCGGGCTCCCGGGCGATCGCCTTGATCTCAATGGTCCCATCCCCGATCTCTGAGACCTCCAACTGGAAGAGTTTGATCACGAATTGAGGGTCCGAGCGGGAGAGGATGATTTCCGGACCGTGGGGGGTGGTCTCGACTGCCTTCACGTAACAGCGGATCCGCTCGCCGATTTGGTATTCCTCGGTGGGGACGCGTTCGCGGTTGGGGAGGAGGGCCTCGTAGCGGCCCAAGTCGATGGAGACATCGGAACGATCGAAGCGGCGGACGACGCCGCTAACGATATCGCCCGTCCGGTCCCGGAATTCGGCAAAAATCAG
>JAJXTA010000117.1:0-6181 GCA_021784265.1 bacterium
AGCTTCGGGCCCGGTTCACGAGGTAATCGATCAGGACCCGCGTGCCGGCGATGAAGCCCCCGGCGGCGCCGAGGGCCTTGCCCAACGTCCCCATCTGGACCTCGATCTGGCTGGCGACCCCTTCGGCTTCGGCCACGCCCCGGCGCTGGGCCCCATACAATCCGGTGGCGTGGGCCTCGTCCACCAGCAGCCACGCCCCGTAGCGCGCTTTGAGCGCCACCAGCTCTGGCAGCGGCGCCAAGTCCCCGTCCATCGAAAACACACTCTCGGTGACGATGAGAATCCGCTGGCGGCCCGGCGCGGGCGCGGGCGACGGTCCGCTTCCCGCGGCGCGCTGGTCGGCCCGCCGGAGGACCGTCTCGAGGGCGTCGAGGTCATTGTGGGCAAAAACCCGGAGCGTCGCGCCCGAGAGCCGGGCACCGTCCACGAGACAGGCGTGGGCCAGGCGGTCCACGATCACCAGGTCGCCGCGCCCGACCAGCGCCGGGATCGTCCCCACGGCGGTGGCATACCCCGACGCGAACGTCAGCGCCGCCCCGGTCCCCTTGAAGGCGGCTAAGGCCTCTTCCAACTCATGGTGCGGCCGCAGGGAGCCGCAAATCAGCCGCGCCGCCCCGGTCCCGGCGCCAAACTGCCGCACCGCCTCCACCGCGGCCTCTTTGAGCGACGGATCATTGGCTAACCCCAAATAATCGTTCGAAGCGAAGTTGAGGTACTGCCGGCCATGCAACGCCAAGACCGGCGCCGGCGCCGACTCGACCGGGCGCAGCTCGCGGTGCAAGCCCGTCGCGCGGATCCTCTCCAGCTCCTCGGCCAATACTTGGTTAAAATCACCCACGCCCGTCAACGTAGCGGGCCACACCCCGCCTTGGCAACCCGCCGGCGGCCCGCGGCGATCGGTGAGGGAGCGGCGCCAGGAGCACCGTGGTTAGGCAGTCGATCGTTCGCGCAAGACCTTGAGCAAGCCCGCGATTTCGCGGTAGCACTTATCAAACGACGCCGCGGAGCGGGCGTCGTTCATATCGAACAGGGCGGTGAGCGCCGGTTGGTCGGTGGACTCGGCGTAGCCCTGGTCGCGGGGCAGCCGGCTTGCAAGCCACTGCTTGGCTCCACGAACCTCCTCCGGCTCGGCCGGTCCCACGAGGTCCCGAGGCAGGCCGTGTTTTCCGCGCAACGACTCCGCGGCTGCCAGGAACCAAGCCTCGTATTCACGTTTGGCGAGCACCACGGAGAGGGGAAGGTCGGCCCGGGCCGCCCGGGCGCGCTTGCGTAACTGCGGGCCTTGGGTGGCCGGGCAGCCATCATCGCAATCCAGTAGCACCAGAATGGCCCCTTGTCCGGCATTCTTGCGGGCGGCCAATTCGACGGCCCGCTCCAGCTCGTTCGGCTTCCCCAGACGAGAGGCCGGCACGCGCAGTACAGGGCCGGTCGAGACGGCCAGGCCCGGGTCGAGAGTGGCCGCGACGCGCCGGATCAGGACCGGCACCGCTTCGCATTCGCCGTGGCCCTCCACAATGGCAGCGAAGCGCACCATCTCAGCCCGTGCCAAAGAGTTCTAACTGGCTTTCGGGCGTGCCTTTGACCGCGTTCTCATCCGGCGAGAGCTGGCTCAGACGCAGTAGCTCTCCGGCCGTGAACAGGCGGTCGCGGATCGCGTCCCGTCCGGCGGCGTCCAGGGGGCCAATCATGGTTTCACCGTTGTTGTTGCTGACCGCCAGGATGTTCCGGTCGGAGATGGACTTGTCATCGAGCAAATCAGGGCTGTGGCTGGTCACCAACACCTGGGTATGGCGGGCCGCGGCGCTCAGGCCGTCGCGGAGAATCCCGGCGGCACCGGGATGCAAGGCGACCTCCGGCTCCTCGATGCCAACCAAGGGGGCCTTCTTGCGGCGGCCGCCAGCGGAAGACTGGAACAGAGCGGTGAGCACCCCCAAGGCGCGCAGGGTCCCATCCGACATGTTCTCGGCAAGGAATCGCCACGGCGCCTCGTTCTCGCCCACCTTTTGGCGGAACTCGAGGGTTTCCTTGTTGCCGATGTGGCGCGGCGCTACGTCCACCACGCCCGGCACCACTTTGGCGAGTAGCGCCACCACCCTCGCCTTGGCCGGCGGGCTCTCGGCCGCGATGAGGTTCAACACGCTGGCGAGATTCCTCCCATCCCGGAGCAGCACCTCGCCCGCATCGGCCGGCTGCAGGTCTCGAATCTCGTCGGGGTTGAGATTGTAGAAGCCCATGCGGGTGAGGCAGTCGTACAACAACCGAAACTCCGGCCGGCTGGAGGCCGCAACCAGAAAGAGCCGGTCGTCGGCGGCCGGCGGGAGTGGGGCGGGATTGGACCCCGCAACCGCACCCGAATTAACGATATAGAAGGTGTCCTCCTGGAGCGCCTCCCGCGCGTAAATGCGGCATTCTTCCCGTTGGACCTCGAAGCCTCCCTTGGGTTTGGCTCCGACTCGAAAGGCGTAATGACCCGCGCTTGAGTCAGGCAAAATGAACTCGAGCCGGATCCCGAAGTGGGTGGGGTGTCCGGCGGAGCGGCGCCGAACCTCATTGATGCCCCCGCGCTCACGCAACGCGTGGTCGAGGGAGCTGTTGAGGGCCTCACTCACCAGGCGGAGGGCGTCCAGGAAGTTGCTCTTACCCGACCCATTAGGGCCAACGAGGAACATCAACGGGCACAGTCGCACCGAGCAGGAGGCAATGCTCTTGTAATTCTTAAGCACCACGCGCGTTAAGAGAACGGGCTCAGTCACGTGGCCTCTTATACCATCGCCGCACAAGGGCATCCATCTGAAACCCGGCTCGCCGGCAAGACCGCCCCCGTTGGCGCGGCCGAGGGCCACTCGGTGTGGCTGACCCGATGGCGGCGGTGGGGCGGGATGGGGGAACCCCGGTTACTGGGCAGCGGCGAGCGAATCTCGAAGTGTATCAATACGTAAAGTGCTGTCCTACAATATGATAACTTCGTTTTTCATAGGCCACGGGTCCGGGTGACGGGCAGTGGGGCGAGGACGGTCGGTGGGTGAGGGAGAGGGCGCGGTGGGGGCTATGGTATAACGTCTTGAAAGCAAATTAGTTGCATAGTTATTCACCAGCCATGTGAATAAGTTCGGCCCGGCGGCGGCGAGAATTTATTTGACTGTGTGGCGATATGGGCCATTATGGGGCACAGTTAAGTGAATGTGGGGCGCGTCGTCTCGCCCACGTTCGCCACGCGCAACATGCCGACCAGCCCAGTCATCAAACCGGCCAGGTACCTGGCTGAGTACGACCACGGCGTGGACGACAAACGGCGCGTGCAGGTGCCGGCCAAATGGCGTCCGCCCGAAGGCGAACAAGATGGGTTCGAGATCATGTTGTGCCAGTGGCAATTGCCCGGACAGCCGCCGTGCCTGTTGGCGCTGCCCCCGGCGGCGTGCCAGGAAATGGACGCTCGTATCCGGGCGTTGCCCTTCGGAGATCCGGAGGCGGAGAAGTTGCGGCGGATCCTGTCCGGCATTTCGGACGTGGTCACGCTGGACGGCGCCGGGCGCATTTGTTTGCCACAGAAGCTGGCGGAAGCGGCGCAGATCAAGACCAAAGCGATTCTGGTCGGCATGTGGGATCGGTTTCAGCTTTGGAGTCCCGACAATTACGCGAAGGTCAAATCCGCCGACGCCGCGGACGCGGCGAAGGTGATGAAGCTTATCTGACGAATGAGTTCGCTGACGCAATTATTGTCCGTGGGCCGGAGTTTAGTGGGGCTCCGGGATGCCCCGGCGCCGTACCGGGTGGTGGACCGGGGTTTGTTGCCGCGGCTGAGCCTGCTGGTGGGAACGCGCCCGTCCGCCGGCCTGCCCCCTGCGGCCGCGCGGGAGGGCGATTTGTTCTGTCCCGCCGCCGAAGGCCATGTCCGCCAGCCCGTGGGGCAGCCGGACCGCACCCGCCCCGACCCGGCTTCGTGTCCGTGGGCGGGAGAAGAGCGGGTTGAACCGGAGGCGCTGCCACCCGACCCCCGGCTGGCGCTCCAGGAAGCCAAACCGGCTCCGGGCAAAGGCTGGTTTCGTCCGTTCCTGCGTCAGGCCGCCAAGCCCAGCGGGCGTCGGCTCGTGCAGGGAGAGTTGGCGCTGGGGAATGTCCGGGTGGTGCGCAACGATCTGAGCGACGCCGACTTGGAGGTGGTCGAGCCCAAGGCCGGCTTGGGCCGCCCGACGGCGACCGAGGCCGCCGCGGTGGCGACTCCGACCGGGGCGGCCGGCGGGAGCCGGCTGCGGCGGGCGTTGAGTTGGTTCCACGTCATGACCCCGGAGCGCGCGGCGTTGGCGCCTCCTGCCGCGACTGGTCCGGGGGTAGGCCGTCTCCGGGTCTTGGGCTGAGGCAACGATGTGGACTCGAGCGGACATGAACCCGTCCTGCTGGCCGAAGTGGTCGAGGCACTCCAACCGCGGCCGGGGGGCCGCTATTGTGACGGGACAGTCGGGGCCGGGGGGCATGCCGCCGCCCTGTTGCGCGCCAGTGCTCCAGACGGCTGGCTCGGCGGGTGTGACCGGGACGGGACGGCGGTGGGCTGGGCGCGGGAACGGTTGGCGGAGTTTGCCGGGCGCTTCGAGTTGCGGCAGGGGAGCTTCGCCGAGCTGGGGGACTGGGTGGCGGCGGGCAGTTGTGATGGCGTCCTCGCGGACCTGGGGGTCAACTCCCGGCAATTGGACGACGGGGCGCGGGGCTTCAGCTTTCGGCTCGAGGGCCCGTTGGACATGCGGTTTGACCCCCGGCAGGAACCGACGGCGGCGTGGTGGGTCAATGAAGCCGCGGTGGACGATTTAGCCCGGTTGTTCCGCGAGCTGGGCGATGAACCGGCGGCGTGGGCGATCGCGCGGGCCATCGGGCGGGAGCGGCAGCGCGGGCCGTTGACCACGACCCTGCAATTGGCGGACTTGGTGGCGCGGGTCGTGCCCCGCCGCGGGCGGCCCCTCCATCCGGCGACGCGGGTGTTCCAGGCGTTGCGGATCGCCGTGAACGACGAACTCGGCGAGCTGGAACGAGGGTTGGACGCGCTGTGGAAGCTGCTGCGCGTTGGGGGCAGATTGGCCGTGATCGCCTTTCATTCGGGTGAGGATCGGCGGGTTAAAGCCTTCGGGCGGGCGCGGGCGCGGGATTACGTGATTCCTGGCGAACGGGACGTGCCGGAGCTGCGCCAGCCCTGCGCGCCCCAGGCGCGCTGGGTCACGCGCAAGGCGCTCCAGCCCGGCGCGGTGGAAACGGCGCGGAACCCGCGGGCGCGCAGCGCCCGGCTGCGGGTGCTGGAGAAGATCGGTCCGGCGAGCAACGACGGTGCGACGGCTCCGTGAGCAGACATTACATGAAACGGCAACGAAACAGCCCACCGGCGGGCCTGCGACTGGGCACCCTGGTGCTGGCGATGGGCCTCTGCGTGTTCTTCAGTGGGGCCGGGGTCGGCTATGTCTGGCACCGCAATCGCAACGACCGGATTACCGCCCATATCCGGGAGGAGCGGGTGCGGCTGCAAGAGCTGCGCAGCCAGAACGAGTACGCGGATCGCCAGCTCGAGTCGCTCCGGTCCTTCCGGGTCTTGGAGCAGGCGGTCGAGCGGTGGAACCTGGGGTTGGTGATGCCCCAGCCGGACCAGATCCTGCGCATCACCGAGACCGCCCACGGGGCTGTGCCCGGCCCGGCCCCGGCCAGCTCCCGGCTCGGGGCCGCGGTGGCCCAACGCTGAGTCCCGTATGCGTGCCCGAGGCCCTCAACCACCGCCCCGCCCGCCGCCGCCGCTCGGGACCTGAACCGGTGACGACCATGCGCACCGCAAATCCCACCCTGCGCTTGAAAGGCTTGGCCGCGTTCGTGACCGCGTTGTTCGTCGCGTTGGCCGGCTGGCTGGCTTGGTGGCAGATTGGGCAGGCGGACCAACTCCGGGCGCTGGCGCAGGCCAATCTGCGGCATTACGCCGTTTACCCGGCGCGCCGGGGGTCGATCCTCGATAGCCGGGGCAATCTCCTGGCCATCAGCGTCCCCGTCAAGACGGTGTGCGCCAACCCCTCGCTCCTTGGAACCCAGCAGGTGGCCGTGGCGCGCGCTTTGGCGCCCCTCCTGGGCCGGAGTCAGGAGGAGTTGGTCCGTTTATTGCAGCCGCGGGTTCGCACCAACAGCCAGGGCCGATTGCTGACGAACAGTTATGTCGTGT
>JAJXTA010000117.1:6191-7572 GCA_021784265.1 bacterium
TTGGACCGCGCGGTCTCCCTGGAGCGGTGGCAGCACGTCACCCAAGCGATGGCTAACCTGCGCCTGGAGAGCGGCGGTGGCCGGCTGACGGCGCGCGACCGACGCGCCCAACGGCTCTTGCGGGAGAGGGGAGTCTTCGGTGAAGACGCCTATCTCCGCCAGTATCCTGGCGGCTCGTTGGCCGCGCATGTGTTGGGTTATGTGGCGGTCCAGGATGAAGCGACCGAGCAGGGCCAGGTGTGCGTCACCCGCGGCCTCAACGGGGTGGAGCTGAGCATGAACGAGGCCCTCAAGGGCGTCCGCGGCTGGTCCCGGCCCGGGGAAGAGGTGGCGCCGCACCCGGGCCAGACCGTGGTCCTCACTGTGGACGCCGGGGTACAGGCGATTGTGGAGAGCGAGCTGGAGAAGGCGATGCGCGAGCACGCCCCGGCCAGCATTACGTGCCTCGTGGTGCGCCCCAGCACCGGGGATATCCTGGCCCTGGCCAACCTGCCGACCTACGATCCGAACCATCCGGCCGCGGCCCCCCTGGCCGCCTTGCGCAACCGAGCCCTCTGCGACCCCACCGAGCCCGGTTCCACGTTCAAGATCGTGGTCATTTCCGGGGCGCTGGAGGACCAGGCGGTTTCGCTCCAGGAACCGTTCTTCTGCGAGAACGGCAGTTTTAGCTTCGCCGGGACCTCCCTCCGCGACCACAAACGGTTTGGCACGCTGACCGTCGAGCAGATCCTCACCAAGTCCTCGAATATCGGGGCGGCCAAGGTCGGCATCCGGCTTGGTCCGGATCGCCTCTACTACTGGATCACCCGTTTTGGGTTCGGGGCCTACACCGGCGTCCCGCTGGCCGGCGAGTCGCGCGGCTTCCTGCGCCCGGTCAAGAGTTGGCAGAAGGTCTCCGTGTCGCGCCTGCCCATGGGGCACGAGCTCCTGGTGACCCCCTTGCAGATGGTCATGGCGATGGCGGCGGTGGCCAACGACGGCCGCCTGATGCGCCCGCGTCTCATCGATCGGGTGGTGGACGAGGAAGGCCGCGTGATCCGCCAGTTCGACCCCGAGCCGGTCCGGCCGGTGATCGCCCCCGCCACGGCCCGCCAGCTGGTGGCGGCGCTCAAAACCGTGGTGTCGCCCGAGGGCACGGGAGTGAAGGCGCGCCTGGAGTACTACACCGCGGCGGGGAAGACGGGCACGGCGGAAAAATTTGTCAACGGGACTTATGATTCGCATAGGTATTTTAGTTCGTTTATCGGCTTCTTTCCGGCCGACCGGCCGGCCTTGTGCGTCTCGGTGGTGCTGGATGATCCGGACCCGCGCAAAGGCTATTACGGGGGCGACGTCGCCGCCCCGGTGTTCAAGGCGATTGCCGAGCGGACGGCCAACTACC
>JAJXTA010000118.1 GCA_021784265.1 bacterium
GGCCGAACAGGCGGCGGAGCTGAAACGGCTCGTTGCGTTCCAGCAACGCTGCGCCGAAGAGGGACTCCCCAGCTACCAATACACGCTCGGTCTCCGGTACCTTGCGGGTGACGGTGTGGCGAAGGACGAAAGCCAGGCGCTCCAGTGGCTTGGGTTGGCGGCGCGGCAGGGGCATGCCGCCGCGAAGGCGAAGCTGGCGGAGTTGGCCGGGCCGAACAGCGCGGCGGCGGCCCCGCCGCCCACCGCGCCTGAAAACAAGAAGCGGGCGGCCTCCGCGGAAGCCGCCCGCCCGAACTGAAGGCGCCGGCTATTCTTTGGTGTCTTGGCGGGCTTCGTCGGCGGCGTCGAAGGCGTGCTGGAGGGCCACCAAGTCCTCGCCCGGTTTGAGGGCATCGAGCATGGCCTGCTCCGCCTTGAGCTGCTCGGTCGAGTAGTTGGCCGCCTTGATCGAGAGGCCAATCCGTCGCTCGGTCTTGTCGATCTTGATCACGCGTGCCGTGACTTCCTGGTCCACTTTGAGGACGTTCTTGATCTTCTCAACTCGTTCCTCGCTGACTTGAGAGATGTGCACCAAGCCGTCGATGTCGTGGTGGAGGCCAATGAAGGCGCCAAAGGAGGCCAGCTTGGTCACCTTGCCGGTCACCAGATCGCCCACCCGGTAGAACTTATCGATATTGGCCCAGGGGTCTTCGCACAACTGTTTGACTCCCAGCGAGATGCGTTGGTTGGGCTTGTCGATCTCCAGGACGATCGCCTCGACCTCGTCGCCCTTCTTGAGCACCTCGGAGGGATGGCTGATCTTCCGGGTCCACGAAATATCGGAGACGTGGATCATGCCGTCCAAGCCATCTTCCAGCTCGAGAAAGGCGCCGTAGCTGGTGAGGTTGCGGATCTTGCCCTTGACGCGGCTGCCCGCGGGGTATTTCTCCACCACCTTATCCCACGGATTGGCTTCGAGCTGGCGGATGCCCAGGGAGATTTTCTGCTCCGCCCGGTTGATCCCCAGCACGACGGCCTCGATGTCTTGGTTGGGTTTGAGGACGTCGGAGGGTTTGGCGATGCGCTTGGTCCAGGAAAGTTCGGTGACGTGGACCAACCCCTCAACGCCCGGCTCCAACTCGACGAAGGCGCCGTAGGGCACGAGGTTGACCACCTTCCCTTTGACTTTGGCGCCGACGGGGTACTTGGACTCGATGGTGTCCCACGGGTTGGCGAGCTTCTGCTTGAGGCCGAGGCTGACCCGTTCTTTCTCGCGGTTGATGTCCAGCACCACCACGTCCAACTCTTGGCCCACCTTGAGCATCTCCGACGGATGCCCGATGCGACCCCAGCTCATATCGGTAATATGGAGCAGGCCATCGAGGCCATTGAGATCGATGAAAGCGCCGAAATCGGTGAGATTCTTCACGGTGCCCTTGCGGATATCGCCCGGGACCATCTCCGCCAGCAGGCGGGCACGGCGCTCGCTCCGCTCCTGCTCAATGAGCTCGCGGCGCGAGAGCACGATGTTTTGGCGCTCCTGGTTGATCTTGACCACTTTGAAGTGGTAGTTGTTGCCCACAAACCCGGCGAGGTTCTTGGGCGGGATGATGTCGATCTGGGAGGCGGGCAGGAAGGCCTCGACCCCGATGTTGACTAGCAGTCCGCCCTTGACGACCGCCTTGACTTTCCCCTCGATCGTGCCCCCCTCGTTGCAAATGGTGAGGATCTTGTCCCAGTTCTGTTTGAACTCCGCCTTCTCCTTCGAGAGGACCACCATCCCTTCCTTGTCCTCCAGTTTCTCGATCAGCACGTCAATCTCGTCGCCCACTTTGACGGCCTTGATGTCCTCGAACTCTCCGGCGGAGATGACTCCCTCACTCTTGTAACCAATGTCCACCAGCACTTCCTTCGGGCGGACCTCGATGATCGTACCTTTGACGATTTGACCCGCGGTAAAGCCACGATGGCTTTGTCGCAAGGCTTCTTCCATGGTTAGCATAGTTGCGCTGCGCTCTGTGTATCTTGCAGGAGACTTGGTCGGGGAAATCAATTCCCGGCGAAGGCTCCATTGCCTAACGGACCAAACGTTGCCGTGGCAACGGAGGTTAAGGGTTAGGTAGCTCGTTAACTGCCTTTTCTCAGCCTCAGTGAACCTCCGCATCGGCGGGGCTCGGGCAGCGGGCAACTATACAGAGATGGTGCCGTGGTGCAAGCGATTTTTAGGGAGGCTTACGGGCCAAGCGACGGAGGGGCGCGGCGGGGGTGTGCGGACGGGTGGCCTGGAGGCCCTGGGGTGGGGTGGGTGCGCCATTTTGGCGCAGCGGCCGCTTTCAGTTATGGTCCGGGCGGCCGGTCTCAAGTTTCGCCTGAGGCCGCCGATGATCAACGTGTGGGCGACGTCGCACCCTAAGCCATTTCCCGTTCCATGACCCAACCACTGCCGGTGGCGGCCCTGTTCCGCCGCGGTGTCGAGTGTCAGAGTCAGAATCGGATGCCCGAGGCGGCCCAGTGGTTTTTCCAGGTGCTCCGGGCGGAGCCGAAGCATTTCGAGGCGCTGTATAACCTGGGGTTGTTGCTGCAGCGGATGAACCAGCGGGACGGGGCGATGGCTTGTTACCAACAGGCGCTGGCCCTCCGGCCCGATTTCGCCCCCGCGTGGAACAACCTGGGGGTCGCCTATCGGGACGCCGGGCGGTGGACGGACGCCATCGCTTGTTATCGCCGGGCGCTCCGCCTTCAGCCCGACACCCCGGACACGTGCAACAACCTCGGCAACGCGCTCCGCACCGAGGACCAACTCGCCGAGGCGATCCATTTGCTGGAGAAATCAGTGCGGCTGGCGCCCGCCAACCCGCGTGTGTGGCACAACCTGGGCAACGCCCGGCGCGAGGCCGGGCGTTTGGAGGAGGCGACGGCGGCGTTCGAACAGGCGTTGGCGTTGGCGCCCGATTTGGCTGAAGCCCACTGGGACCTGGCCTTTGCGCTGCTCCTGCACGGGCGCTGGTCTCGCGGGTGGGCCGAGTACGAATGGCGCTGGCGCCGGCCCGACATCGTCCGACGCGCGTTTCTGCAACCCGAATGGCGAGGTGAGGACCTCACGGGAAAGACCATTCTGGTTCACGCCGAGCAGGGGCTGGGGGACACCCTGCAGTTCAGTCGTTACCTGCCGCTGGTGGCCAAGACCGCCGGCCGCCTTCTGTTCGAGTGCCCACCGGCGGTGGCGGGGTTGATGGAGTCGATTGAAGGCGTCGCCCAGGTTCTGCGCAAAGGAGAACCGCTGCCGGACTTTGATCTGCACGCACCGTTGCTCAGCCTGCCACACTGTTTCCAGACCCAGGTGGAAACGGTTCCCGGGTTGGCGCCGCGGCGAGCGGGGGTCAGTACGAGGACGTTGCTACCCCCGCCAGCCGTGCACGACGCGCCGCTGAAGGTGGGGTTGGCCTGGGCCGGCAATCCGAATCATGTCAATGACCGCCGCCGCTCGCTCCCGCCGCGCTTTCTGGAGCCGCTCCTTCGTGAACCCGGGGTCGCCTTCTACCGCTTGCAAGTGGGCCGGGCCGGCGACTGGGCGGCGCCCAGCCTCAGCGTGCCGCCGCCGGTCGATTTGCGCCCGCTGATCCGCGATTTCGTCGATACGGCGGCGTTGATGGGTCAATTGGACTTGATCATCTCGGTGGACACCTCGACCGCCCATTTAGCCGGCTTCCTCGGTCGGCCGGTCTGGACCTTGCTCCCGTTCGCGCCGGACTGGCGCTGGCTGCTCGGTCGGTCCGAGACGCCGTGGTATCCCACGATGTGCCTCTTGCGCCAACCCCGGCCTGGCGACTGGGCCAGCGTCATCGAGGAGGTCCGGAGCCTGCTCCGGCAGCGGGTCAGCGAGGTTGGGCGGCCCTGAGGGGGCGGGGTCTGGCCACAGAGGTTGGAGGCCAAGCGCGCACCCCCGGCGGCCGCGAGGGTCACGGCGCTGGCTCGCGGAACGCCTCGGCTTGATACACCGAGACTGCGGCGTCCGCTTGCCGCCAACGCTCTGGGGCGCAGCCGGCCTTCTCGGCGAGCTGATCCAGAAACCTGACCTTATGCGGTATCTCGGCCCAGACTTGGGGCAGGAACGTTGCCGTGCAGTGGCCGATCCGCAGAACCACGCCGTCCTGGCCAGGGTGCAGTTGGCTCAGCAGCTCGACGGGTGAGGTAAAGGTCAACCGCCGCGGCTCGGTCAACACGCTGATCTCGATCTCCAGCCGCTCCGTCTCCTCCGGGCGGACCGGCGGGAAGCGATGATCGTTCAGGGCCGCGTTGCGGGTGTTCTCCATCACCGCCCGATAGAGCGGCTCACGCGCCACGAGGTGGCCGACACAGCCGCGGAGGGTTTCGTGTTCGGTGAGGGTGATAAAGCAGCTCCGGATCGCTGCCAAATGTGGCGCCAGGCCGGACGGGTGAATCTCCGGCAACGGGCGGCGGAGCACGACCTGCTGGAGTGTGCGGCGCGCCAAGTCCAGGAGGAAGGCGCGGTCGGCCGCGCTGAACTCGGCCCGGCGCCGGGTGGCCGGGGCTCCGGCGTGTCCATGATCGCCCGGCGGGAGCTGACGCCCGCTCGCCTCAGTGGGCCACGGGTTTGCCTCGTTGTCTCCGGTCACAGGCATGCGATTGCGCTGGGCAGGGCCACCTTTTGCCGCGCCCCGGTGGCGGCGGGCAGGCCTCCGCCATTCGGTTGGTGGACCCAAAGGTGGCGTTGTCGCTCACGACGTTATGAGATTGCTGGGCACCGAGCCCTCTCCCAGCTTAAACCGGATGGACCCGTTGTGCAAAACGTCCCGTTCCAGGCCGGACGAACACGCGAGGCCGGCGGGGGACGCTATCCCCAACGGGTCCACGGGTGAGACGCTCTTGGCTGGCGCGGCCAAGGCGGAGCGGGCGCGACCGGTCTGTTTGCACACCCGCCCTTTGGCTCGGCCCCAACCGGCAGGGGTGTGCGCCCGGAGTTCACGGGGCGATCGGCTCGGTTCGTGGGCTTGTGCCCGCCTTCTTGGCCTCGTCGAGGGCGTTGCGGACCAGGCGCACCAACTCCGGGTTCTCGAAGGGTTTGGTGAGCAACTCCTTCGCGCCCAGGGTGCGGGCCCGTTCGATCTCGCCGCCGGTCAGGCCGCCGCTGAGGAGGACGATCAGGGCTTGGGGGTCGAGTTCGCGCAGTTTGACCATCGCATCCCACCCGTTGAGGCGGGGCATGTTGAGGTCCAGCAGCACCAGATCAAAGCGGGGCGAGGCCACGCGGTATTTCTCGATGGCCTCCTCGCCGTCGGCGGCCTCGGCTACTTGGTAACCCCGGTAGTTGAGCACGGCACGGATGACGAGCCGGACCATCTCATCGTCATCCACCACTAACACGCGCTCTTGGCCTTGGAGGGCCGGGCTATCGGCGGCGGGGGCCGCTTCGGTGGCGGTGTTCGAACCCTGGACATGGGGCTCGAACCGGGGGAGAAAGACATGGAAGCGGCTCCCTTGGCCGACCTTGCTTTCGACCTCCATCCAGCCGCCGTGTTCGGTCACGACGCCATAGGCAATCGAGAGGCCCAGCCCGGTGCCTTTGCCGACGGACTTGGTGGTAAAATAAGGCTCGAAGAGGCGGCCCAACACCTCCGGCGGCATGCCTTGGCCGGTATCGCTCACGGTCAGCTTGACGAACTCACCCGGGGTGGCCGTGGTGCCCGCCTCGGGGGGGATGGTCACTACGTTCTCCATCCGCAGGCGCAGGTCCCCGCCTTGGGGCATGGCGTCGCGGGCGTTGATGCAGAGGTTCATCAACACCTGCATTAACTGGCTGCTGTCACCCCGCACCAGCCAAAGCGGGGGGGTGACCACCTCGTCTCGAATCAGAATCCGGCGGTCGATGCTGTGGCGCAGCATGGCCACGATCTCGGCGCTGAGATCTTGCAGGTTGAGCGGTTCCAGCTTCGCCTCGGTCTGGCGGCTGAAGGTGAGCAGTTTGCTCACCAGTTCGGCGCCGCGGCGGGCACTGGTCTGGGCGTAGGTGAGGTTATTCTGCAGCCCGCTGGGCAACCCCGGCGCGCCCGCCATCAGATCCAGGTGCGACAGGATCGCCGTGAGGAGATTGTTGAAATCATGCGCCACGCCGCTGGCCAAGGCGCCGATGGCGAGCATCTTCTGCGACTGCGTCATTGCCTGCTGCCGCTGCCGCTGGAGGGTGATGTCCCGCAAGACGACGGTGGCGAAGCCTCGCCGGTTGATAAGCGAACGGGCTACCGAAGCCTCGATGGGGAAGGCCTGGCCGTCCGCCCGCCAGCCCTGGAGCCCCGGCTGCGGTTTGACCGGCTCGCGCGGCGGGGCGGTGGCCGGCCCGATGAATTGCTGCAGCGTCTTCTGCAAGGGAGGGAAGGAGGACAGCAACTGCCCCAGCACGGTGCGCCGCGGATAATGGAAGACCTTCTCCGCCGCAGGATTGAAGAAGACGATGCGTCCCTCGCCATCGAGGCTGATCACGGCGTCATGGATGGCGTCCAAGACCGCCTCCAGTTGCAGCTCGCTGAAGGTGAGGCGACGTTTGGAGATGGGGCCGGTGGGTTTATCCTCGCCCAACACTAGCCAGCCCTCACCGGTGCCGTCCTGCCCGCTGAGCCGGCGGAACTGCAACTGCGCCCAGAAGAAGCGTCCGTCCGGGTGGTTAATGAGGTACTCGCTGGTGAACTCGTCGCGCGCGCCGGCCGTCGCGCACCCTGCTTTGGGCTCCGGCTGGCGATCTACCCGGAGGCGGGACCACCAGCTCGCCCCAACCAGTTCGGCCGCCCGCCACCCGAACAACTGTTCGGCTGCTGGGTTCCAATAAGTGACGACCCCCGCCGGGTCCGTCACGAACGCTGCGCCTGGCAGATGCGCCAGGATCTGGTAGCCGCCGACCTGCTCCATTCGAGGCAAGTCTTTGACAAAGAAGCCTTTGGAGTCAAGGTAAAAATCCGCCTTTCGCTCCCCCGCGGCGCTGGCGCCGGCCCGGGGTCGCTCGCCGACGCGCCCCGCTCACGGCGTTGACCCCGCATCCTCGCCTTCTCCCTGAGGGAGAAGGGAAGCGTGGCGGGGTCGGCTGCGGGGCTCGGCGCGGTGGTGGCAATAGGCCGCGAGGCTGAGCCGCAGTGCCGCGCCCGGGACGTGGAGCGCGCACGGCGGCAGGTGTTGGCTTTCCCTCTCCCCGCGTAGCGGCGCCTTGAGCAGGCGCCACTTCGTGGTGGGCAAGACCTCTGTCAAGGCGCGAGGAACCCTAATGTTGACATGAAAGCGCCGGAATGGCTTGACCGGCACCCGGCAGGCGACTAACTCTACCGAGCATGCTGGGACAGGCTGATGCGCCGCGCCAACTTTCGTCCGGTTCACCGATGGAGCCCGCGATGAAGCAGATTAGCCGCGTGCCTCGTTTCCTCGACTCAAGAACGGGCGGCTTCACCCTGATCGAGCTACTGGTGGTCATCGCCATCATCGCGATTCTGGCCGGGTTGCTGCTGCCGGCGCTGGCCAAGGCCAAGGCCAAGGGGCAGGGCATCAAATGCCTGGCAAACAACCGTCAG
>JAJXTA010000119.1 GCA_021784265.1 bacterium
CTCAGCCATGTGCGTCGGTGGACTGGCCGGCCGCAATTGGGCTTCGTCGGGTGTGACCATTGTCACGGCGTCGATCTGGCCAAGATGCCCTGGGCCAAGCCGCGTCCGCATCATCCCAGTCCCGCTGGGTTGGCGGTGTCTCGCGATGGCCGGCGGCTGTACATCGCCTTGGATGATGTCGAGGAGGTGGTCGAGGCGGAGACGGCGGGAGGGACCATCGTGCGGCGGGCCCGGGTCGCAGGCCGGCCCTATGGGTTGGCGTTGGGGGTGGGGGACGACCGGCTGTACGTGGCCTGTCGCGACGGGGACCGCGTGGCGGCGCTGGACCTGGGCCGGTTCCAGGAAGTGGCCAGCGTGCCGGTGGGCGTGGCGCCGGTTGCCCTGGCCTACTCCACTACCCCGGCGGGCGGCCGGCTCGTGATCGCCAATTCCGTTTCGGGTGACATCTCCGTGGTGGCGACGACGCCGTTGCGGGAGGTGACACGGTTGCTTGCCGGGCGCGAGCCGTTTGCGGTGGCAGGCAACACTGCCGACGGGCTGGTGTATGTGGCGAACCGGCTCGCCGTGAGCCCGCGTCCGAGCGCGGTGCCCGCCTCGGAACTGACCGTGGTGGACCCGAGCCGGGCCCGGGTCGTGGCGCGTCGGGTACTAGATTCGGCCCATCTAGCGGAAGGGGTGTGTGCGGTGACGGGGCGTGGGTGGACCCTCACCCCGCTGGTGAAGGTGCGCAACCTCCTCCCGATTACCCAGGTTGCCGATGGGTGGGTGATGTCCAGCGGCTTGGCGATCACCGATCCCCAGGGCGAGGTCACCCAGGTGCCTCTGGACGAGGCCAATGACTTCTTCGCCGATCCGGCCGGGATCGCGGTCGATGCCGCCGGGCGCCGGGCCTACGTGGCTTCGGGCGGCAGCGACGTGGTCTCCGTGGTCGATCTGGAGCGCTTGGCGGCCTGGCTCCAGCGTGCGGGTCCCGAAACGCGCCGGCATGCCGTCGAAGACTTGGCGCTTTCCGGGGAGTACGTCGTGGCCCGCATTCCGACCGGGCGCAACCCCCGCCAGCTCGCTCTCAGTCCGGACGGGACACAACTTTTCGTTGCCGAGCGATTGGCCGACCGGGTCGCGGTGATCGATACACGCACCCTCCGCCCCCGGGAGAGCATCGTCCTTGGGGATGGAGGGATGTGGGATCCGATCCGCCGCGGTGAACGGGTGTTCACCACGGCCGCGTACACCTTTCAGCACCAGTTCTCCTGCCGCTCGTGCCATCCGGATGGCCACGTGGACGGGTTGTCGTACGATTTCGACACCAGCGGCCTTGGTGACAATTTCCTCGATAACCGCTCGCTGCATGGCGTCGCTGGGACGGCCCCCTTCAAGTGGAACGGCAAGAACCCCAGTCTCGCCGTGCAATGTGGCCCCCGCTTTGCCCGGGTCCTGATGCGCACCGACCCGATCCCGGCCCCCGCGCTCAACGACTTGACGACCTACATCGAGTCCCTGCCGCCGGCCCGGACGCTGCATCGGCCCGGGGCGCCCCTGACGGCGGCTGAGGAGCGCGGACGCGAGACCTTCTTTGCCACGGCCCGCCCGGACGGCCGCCCGATTCCGCGGGAGCGCCAGTGTCCCACCTGCCACCGCCCGCCCCTTTACACCAACCGTCTGCTCAGCGCGGTCGGGACGCGCGGGCCGCGCGACAGCTCGGATGTGTTCGATACGCCGCAGTTGCTGGGAATCGCCGCCTCGGCGCCGTATTTGCACGACGGTCGGGCGGCCACCCTCGAGCAATTGTGGACGGTCTATAACACCAACGACCTCCATGGGGTGAGCAGCTACATGAACAAGGCGCAGCTAAACGATCTGGTGGAGTTTCTGAAAACGCTTTAACCGTGAGGTGTCTATGCAATGGTCTGTGATTCAATGGCGTTCGCGGTCGGCACGCTGGCTCACGCTGGGGTGCCTTCTCATCGCCGGCCCGGTCCCGGGCGCCGGGGCCGCGCGCGAGCTCGACCAGGGTGTTCCGTTCCCCCTCCTCGAAGGCTTCGAGAATTTCGGCGAAAAGGATGGGATTCCCGGCCACAAGGTGCACAGCGTGTTGAAGACCCGCGAGGGCCAACTCTGGATCGGGACGTTTGATGGGCTCTGTGTCCGGCAGGCCGACGGCAAGTTTCGACGCTACGGGCCAGAGGAAGGCTTGAGTCATAAACTGGTGTTGTGCCTGGCGGAGGACACCAATACGGGGGACCTCTGGATCGGCACGGCGCGCGGGTTGAATCGCTTCAGCGGTGGCAAATTCACGACCTATACGCAAACCGACAGCGGCTTGCCTAACAACGTCGTTTATGGCGTGGACGTGGTCGGCGAGACCGTCTGGGCCGCCACCGCCGCCGGCGCGGGCGCGCTCAACCTCCGGACCGGCGCCTGGAAGATTTACGACCAGAACAATACGCTCATGCATGAGCCCTGGTGTTATGCGATCACCAAGTCCCCGGAGTTTGTCTATATCGGTGTCTGGGGCGGGGGCATCCTCGAGCACAACCCCAAGACCGGCTCATTCAAGGAATACCGCGACCCGGACGGCGACTTCCAATTCGTCTTGGCCGCGGATGCCGGTCCGGTGGGCGACATCACCTCCTGGGTCTATTGGGAGGAAGGGGTGTTGTGGCAGGCCACCTACTTCGGCATGTCCCGCTACGACGGGGCCCGCTGGCGGACGTGGGTCGAGGGCAAATCCCCGTTACTCTCGAACTTCGTGAACTTTGTCACGGCGCACCACCGGGTGGCGTGGATCGGGACGGACCGGGGTGTCTCGGTCACGGATGCCACCAACTGGGTGAACTACGCCGTGAGCGAAAAGGGCGAGGGGACGGTGGAGATCCATCAGCCGCACCAGCCCGTCGTGCGTCAGCGGCTGGCGACGACCCTCGCCAATGGCTTTGTGCTCGGCATCTGGGTGGACGACCAGGAGGTCTGGTTCGCCACCTCCAACGGGCTGACCCGGGGCCGCTATGCGCCCCAAGATAAAGCCGCCCGCGTAGCCGAAGCCCAACCCTAGAATCACCAAAACCCTCATGAAATCAGAAACACCTAGCATGCACTCCCCCCCGCTCCGCCCGGAGGCCGAGGAAGAGGCCCCCGTGGTCTATACCGAGGCCGAGAAGATCGAACGCCGCGCCCTGGGCTTGCCGCCGGCGGAGGCCGCCCCGGCGGCGATCCTCAAGCGCCTGCCCAAAGGCCGTGTTCCCGTGGCGAAGAAGGCGATCAGTGCCCCGGCGGTTCTCAACGAAGCCTGTGACTATGGCAGCGCCTTCACTCGCGGCCTGCGCGTCGATCTGCCCGGGGGCATCACCCATCTGCTCCTGAGCGGCACGGCGAGCGTCGGGGAAAACGGCGAGACGCTCTACCCGGGCGACTTCCGGGCGCAGTGCTGGCGCACCTACCGGAACATCACCAAACTGCTCGAGAGCGAGGGGGCCACCTGGCACGACATCGTCCGCACCACCTGTTACCTGCGGGACATTGAACGGGACTACGCCGAATTCAACCGGGTCCGCAACGAGTTCTTCAGCGCGCTGGGCCTGGACCCGTTTCCTGCGAGCACCGGGATCCAGGCGCGCATCTGCCGCAGCGACTTGTTGGTGGAAATGGAGGCGCTGGCGATCCTGGTTCGTTAGGAGGCGACCATGAAAAGCCTACGCGTGCTTTGGCTGTGGCTTGCGCCGTGGGTGCTGGCCGTTGCCAGCGGCTACCAGGATAAGCCCGAGCCGGAGCGCGGGCCCGGCCCGGACTTGCCCTTGCCTCAGTCCGCCGAACAATACCCTTACTACGGGAACACCCCGGAAGAGATGCTGCCGTTTCGCGGTGTCGAGCCCTATCACCGCTTTTGGCTCACCCGCCTGCCCTTCCGCGGACCGGGCCGGGACTACCCGGACCCGCCCGGCCTCAAATCACTGAAAGTCGGCTTGCTCAGCCCGGCGGCCTACGGTCCGGAAGGCGCGCGTGGGGCCCGGACCCGTCGGGGTGTATTGCTGGCGTTCGAGGAGGAAAACGCCCAGCGCCAACCCGGCCAGCTCCCCTTCGAGTTGGTGCAGCGGCAAGACTCCCCACAATGGGGCAGTGCCGCCAACATCGTGGTCGAGTTTAAGGACAACGACGTGTTGGGTTACTTGGGAACGGTGGACGGAGACGCCACCCACGTGGCGTTGCGGGTCAGCTTGAAGATCGAGACCTACATCATCAACACCTCCGACCCCGACCCCAGTTTGACCGAGACGCAGATCCCGTGGTTGACGCGGATTTTCCCCGACGACCGTCAGCAGGGCTGGCGCTTGGCTTACTTGATCATCAAACAGCGCGGCTGCAAGCGGGTGGCGATTCTGCGCGAGAGCAGCCGCCCCGGGCGCATGGGGGTGTTGCACTTTGCCAACTACATCCGCCGGCTGGGCGCGCCGGCCGTGGCGCACCTGCTTTACGCCGCCGGGGATCACCACTTGGATTCCCAACTGCACGCCATCCAGGCCGCCGATCCCGATGCCGTCGTGTTTTACGGGCAGCCGGAGGACATCGGTTACGCGGTGGCCACCTTCCGTCGCGCCGGCCTCCGCGCCCAATTCTTTGGCTTCGACCGCCTGAAGGAAGAGGGGTTCGTCCAGGCGGCCGGCCCCGCCGCCGAAGGCACGACCATCACCTACTTCTTTGATCCTGACCGCCCGGACAAGCCGTGGGTCGAGTTCGTCCGCCGCTTCGTCAAACGCTGGGGCGAGAAACCGGATGTGTATGCGGCCTACGGCTATGACGGCGCCAAGCTCATGATGGAGGCGATCAACCACGCGGGCCCTAACCGCTTCCGCGTCCGTGATTATCTGGCAACCCTCGACGAGTGGGACGGGGTCACCGGGCACATGATCTTTGACGCCCGCTGGGATAATATCGCCCCGATCTCGACCGCCGAATACAAGCAAGGCAAGTGGCACTTCGAACCCTTTCCCGAGCTGAAACGCCCCGCCCGGCCTCGCGGGCCGACCCAGGCCAGCGCCAGTGGCGTCTCCGCCCGTTGAGGGACGGACTCGAGGTGGGCCAAGGGCGGAGGGGGCGACGGTGGCGGCGCGGGCGGGCCCGCGGCGTTATTGCGGGCGCTTGTTTCCTCTGCCTGTTGGGCCTCGGCTCGCCGCCCGGAGGTCTTGGGCTCGGGCGCGCCCTCGGCGGGGAGGCGGCGCCGCTGCTGATCGGCTTATTGCTGCCACCGGAAGAACCGCAGGGGCTGAGCGTGCGACAAGGGGTGATGTTGGCCGTAGAGACGGCAAACCAAGCCCCTGGTCCTCGCGCCCGCTTGGTCGTTCGCGGCCGCCCCGGCCAGTGGGGCGCGGACGCCGACGAGGCGGCGCGGATGGCGACCGAAGACGGAGCGCAGGCGCTCATCGCCCCGGTGGACGGCGCTGCGTCGCATCTCGCCTTGCAGGTCGCGGGCCGCACCGCGGTGCCGGTACTTACCCTCTGTCCCGATTCCCTGGTCACGGGCACCGGCGTTCCCTGGATGGCCCGCATCGCCCCGGGCGCCGACCTCGAGGCGCAGACGCTCTTCGCCCAGGTGGGGCGGCCAGCGGACCGCCACGTTCCGCATTGGGCCGTGGTCCTGCCGGCCGGGCGGGCCGGGCGCGAAGCCGCGCATGACGTGTTGGCGGCCGCGCGACAGATGCAAGCCGAGGTCGTGAAGACCCTCGACGTGGGGACCAACGGTGTCGCCCCCCCGTCATCCGTGGCGGAGGTCCTCGCTGCCCGTCCCGACGCCATTTTGGTATGGCTTGACCCAGCGCCCGCAGCCCGTTGGGTCCTGGCCTTGCGGGGCGCCGGGTTCGCCGGTCGGCTTGCCGGCCCCGGTCGGCTCGCGGGGCCGGAGTTCTGTGTTGCCACCGGTGCGGCGGGGGAAGGCTTCACCGTGCCGGCAATCGTGTACGATGCCGGGTCGCAAGCCAGTAGCCGCCGCTTCACGGCGGCCTACCGCGCACGCTTCGGGCAGGAACCGGAAGTGGTGGCCGCTCAAGCCTACGACGCCGCTTCCCTCCTGATCACTCTGCTCCGCGAGTCGGGCGCGCATCCGCTGCATCGCCTCTTTCCGCTCGTCTGGACGGGGCCGGGGGCCTCCGGCCCGCTGCGGTTCGACCGGCAAGGGAATCGCGTGGTGACCCTCACGCTGAGGGTATGTCATCACGGCTCCTTCCAGGCCGCGCCGGCGTCCTCGGCCCTGTAGCGCAGGTTTCCAACCTGCTGTGTCGCCGGCTTCCAGCCGGCAGCCCCGCCTGCCTGGCGTGCGGTTTGCGGATTAGAAATCCGCGACACAGCAGACTGGAAGTCTGCGCTACGTGTAACTGCGGTGCGCTTGGCCTGTAGCGCAGGTTTCCAACCTGCTGTGTCGCCGGCTTCCAGCCGGCAGCCCCGCCTGCCTGTCGTGCGCTTTGCGGATTGGAAATCCGCGACACAGCAGACTGGAAGTCTGCGCTACGTGTAACTGCGGTGCCGTTGGCGTGTAGCGCAGGTTTCCAACCTGCCGTATCGCCGGCTTCCAGCCGGCCGCCCCACCTGCCTATCGTGCGCTTTGCGGATTAGAAATCCGCGGCACAGCAGACTGGAGGTCTGCGCTATGGTAAACCGAGGCGCCCGCTGGGGGCGTCGGCTCTCCCTATTTTGGTTTAATTGGAGCAAAACTTGACCAGGATCAAAGCGTAGGGCCTTCCGGTGTGCGAAAGCTCTTGTCAGCCGCGCCACAGATGCGGCCGGTATCGGCAAGTGGAAGTTATGAAGAGCAACACATTAGGCGTGGTCATCGCGCTGGGGATCAGCCTCGCTGTGACCGGCTGCAAGCCCAAGCCGGCGCGGGAGAACGCTGAACTCGCCCCGGGTCCGCTCCCGTCCTCCCCGGCGCTTGGTCCGGTCACGTTCCTGGATTTCCCCGTGCCCGCCCCGCCGGCCTTGACCCCCGCCTTGCTCGCCCGCGGCCAGGCGGTCTTCGCGCGGGACTGTGCCGCCTGTCACGGAGTCAAGGGTGACGGGCACGGGCAATGCAGCGCGTTCCTCCTGCCGCGCCCCCGGGATTTCACGCGGGCCGAGTATCGGCTGCGCACGACCCCGTCGGGGGCGCTCCCCACGGATGCCGATTTGTTTCGGGTGGTCTCCCTCGGGGTCAACGGCACCCCAATGCCACCGTGGCGCTTTTTGCTGGCGGAGACGGACCGGTGGGCGGTGGTCGAGTACGTGAAGGCGTTCTCGCCACGGTTCGCTGAGGCGGCGGGCAGGAAGCCGAGCTTGGTGGACCTGGGGGCGCCGCCGCCGCGGGCGGCGGCGGCCGTGGCCGCGGGCCACCAACTTTTTGAGCGGATGGGATGCGCGAACTGTCATGGACCAACTGGCCAGGGGGATGGCCCTTCGGCCTACAGCCTCACCGACGACTCCGGTCAGCATATCGCCGCCCGCGACTTTTCCAAACCGAGCGGGTTCAAGGCCGGCTACGCCACCAAGGAGATCGTGCGTGGTTTCCTCACCGGGTTCAAC
>JAJXTA010000120.1 GCA_021784265.1 bacterium
CACCGAACCGGGCCCCCGCCACCGCCTCACAGGTGACTTCGCCGTCACCCGCCACAACACCGCGCAGGCCCTCGAACCAGGCGCCCTTCCCGGTGGCGATCATCTCCGCCTGGAGTCGGCTCAGCGCTTGCTCCAGGAGGGTCATCGCCCAGCGCCGCTCGTAGAGGCGCGCCGCGTCCGAGGTCTCCACCGGTTCGACCCGGTACCGGCGTTCGGCCTCGCGCGCGTCCAGGGATAAGAGTCTTGTTCCCCCGCCGCGCTTGATCGCCCGATCACGGTCCCGTTGGTCGGCCAGAAAGTGCCGTAACGCGGCGAGCAGGAACGAACGGAACCTGCCCTTCTCGGGGCTGACCGCGGCCAAGGAGTTCCGCGCCAGGAGCCGGGCAAGGAACTCCTGGGTCAGGTCCTGGGCGTCGGCGGCACGGCTGCCCGTTCGCCGGATGTAGGCATAGAGAGGGTACCAATAGGTGCGGCAGAGCTGCTCCAACGCTTCCCCCGCCTGGGGAGACGCGGGGTCGCCGGCGGCCAGCACCTCGTTCCAGTGAGTGGTGGCAAACTTGGCGACCGGATGCGCGGCCGCCGGAGCCGAGTTGGGGGACATGGTAACCTAAGGCCAACGAGCTTACTCTAACCCGCGTGTTCAAGGCAAGATAAAATGATCCATATTACCACTCGAATAAGCGAATGAGAACAGGAGCGTTAGACGCGTGGCACGGCTTCACGACGCTCGCGCTGGCTGCGAAAGCACCGCCGCGGTGCCCGCCCCTACGGCAACGGCTCCCGCCGTGGTGTCTCAGCGCTTAAGGGGCGAAGCGCTTGTTCGGATACTGGGGCGGGGGAGGAATGGGACGAGGGTCTTTGGCGATCCGGGCTTGGAGATACCGGACGGCCGCTTCGAGTTGCGTGTCGGTGCCCAGGAAGGTGGCGTGGGGCGGGTTGTCCACCCGGAGGTCCGGATCGACGCCGTGGCCTTCAATGAGCCAGGCGCGCTCGGGTCCATAGACGCCGGTCTCAGCCGCCGTGGCCATGCCGCTATCCACCAACCACCGCTGCGCGGAGAGCCAAATCTCTCCTCCCCACGTCCGGGTGCCAATGACCGTGCCCAGCCCCAGGCGGCGGAACCCTTCCGTGAAGGCCTCGCCGTCGCTGGCGGTGTGTTCGTCGCAGAGCACGACCAGATGGCCGCGAAAGGCGTATTGCATGTTCCAGGTGGGATCGCCCACCCGCGGCTGCCAGAAGAACCAGGCTTTGCGGAGGAGCTTTTCCAGAATCCAACTGTCGATGTTGCCCCCGCGGTTGTGGCGCACGTCGATGATCAGCCCGGGCCGTTGGAACACGGGATAGAACCCGCGGGCCCACTCGGCGATGTTCCCCGCGCCCATGGCGCGGAGGTGGACATAGCCGATCTGGTTGGTGCTCAGCTTCTCGACCGTTTGCCGCCGGGTGTACTCCCATTCGTCGTACCGCAGGTCGGCCGCCTGCCCCGGGGTGATCGGTTCGACGATGGTCGGGCGGGAAGGTTTGTCGTTCGCGGCGGCGATTTCCAGCAACACCTGCTTGCCCGCCTGGCCGCGCAGCAGCGCCGCCGGATCGCGGACGCCGGCGGTGGCCACCCCGTTGATGCTGGTGATCAAATCGCCCTCCCGGACCCCCACCTCGGGCCGTGCCAACGGCGACAAGGCGTCCGGATAATCCGGGTCGCCGCGGTAAATATGGCTGACCCGCCAACCGGCGCCCTCGCGGGTGAACTGGGCGCCCAGGGCGGCGGGGGTGATATGGTCGGGGCCTTCGCGCTCATCGCCGAACCGCACGAAGGTGTGGAGGGCGGAGAGTTCGCCCACCATTTGCGCGATCACGTCGTTGAGTTCCGCCCGGTCGCTCACGCGCGCCACCAGGGGGAGGTACTTCCGCCGCACGGCCGGCCAATCGACCCCGTTGAGATTCCGGTCGTAGAAAAAGTCGCGCATCATGCGCCAGGCCTCGACGTAGATCTGGCGCCACTCCTCGCGGGGGTCCAGGGCAAAAGCCCAACCATCGAGCTTGACCTCCTTCTCCTCCAGCTTGGCCGGGGCCGCGCTGTCGGCGGCGAGCACGTAGAAATGGTCGCCTTTGCGGACCAGGAGTTTCTTCCGGTCCTGGGCGAGTTCGTAGCTGCGGAGGTCTTCGACGAAGGTCTTGGGTTTGGGATCATGGGCGGTGATCTCCATTTGCTTGAGTTGGAGCTTGGCCGCGAAGGCGGTGTCACGCGTCGTCCAGAGCAAATACTTGGGCGTGACCGCGAGTTCGCTGTAATTCCCCGCCGGCACGGGCACGACCTCGAGGCGGTCCTGCAGACCGGCGAAGTCGATGCTGACCTTGACGCCGCCGCCCTTCTCGGCCTCCGCCCCCGGTTTGGCGGCGGATTTGCCCGCGCCTGACTTCGCCGCCGGCGGCTCGGGGGCGGCCCGTTTTGTCGAGGCCTCGGGCGGGGCGGGGTTGCTCTCTGTTTTGGCTTCCGCCTCAGCTTCGGCGGGCGCCAGCTCGTCTTTGGGGCGGAAGGGGGAGCGCAGGCCGGGAGTTAAGGCCAGCAAGTAAATCCGCGTTGCCTCGGTGAAAAAGGGTTCCGGCTGGCGCGGGCCCCAGGGGCTTGGCACCAACGAGCGCAGCGTGCGATCCGAGAGGAAGTAGAGCCACTTGCCGTCGGGCGACCAGGCGGGACTGAAGCTGCTGACTCGCTCGCCGGTCAGCACGGTCTCCTTCCCGTCGGCGGGGCGGTAGAGGTGGATCTGGCGGTAGGTGTTGGTGGCGGTCGCGACGTAGGCCAGCCACTGGCTATCCGGCGACCACGCCAAGTCGGCGAAGCCATCGGTGGTCGAGCGCGCAACCCGTTGCGGGGCGTTCCGGCCAGGGTTGAACACCCAGAGCTCCTGGTTCTTGTCCGACCACGCCAGCCAGTGGCCGTCGGGTGAGGCCACGCCGGCGAAGCGGAACACGGTGCCTCCGTGGGTCAGGGGCCGGGAGGGGCCTACCCCGTTGGCCGGCAGTTTCCAAAACTCCAGTTCCCCGGTCTCATCGGACAGGGCGAAGAGTGATTTGCCGTCCGGCCAGAACCCCGCCTGCCGATACCGGACGCCCTGGCGGCGCGGGACTTCCACCAGACGCCCTTGCTCCGCCGGGGCGACGAACACCTGGCCGCGCGCGGTGAGGACCACCCGGTCACCGTCCGGAGAGAGATGGACGGCGGTGAGGTAGTCCAGCGGTTGCTTCACCCAGCGTTCGCGTTCCTGGTCGAAATCGGAGGCCAAGGTGAGGTGAAGGCGGTGGTCCTGGGCCGTCGCCAGATCGTAAAGCCACAAGTCCGCCCCTTGTTGATAGACGATGCGGCCGGCGTCGAGCGAGGCGGACTGGAGGTCATAATCGCGGTGGTGCGTGAGTTGTTTGAGATCGGCGCCGGCGGGGTTCATTGACCAGAGATTCATGATCCCGTCGCGATCACTGAGGAAATAGACCCGCTGCTGCCACCACATGGGGTTCTTGCTGGTGCCCTTGAACTCGGGGGCCAGCGGGGTCGCCTCGGCCTCGCCGAGGGTGTAGCGCCACAGGTTCTGGGCCGTGCCGCCTTGATAGCGCTTGGTCTGGCTGCCCTGAAACGCCAGGCGGGTGAAGAAGAGCGTCTTGCCATCATCGCTGAACACCCCCTCGCTGGCCTGCGCCAGGGGCAGCACGTCGCCGCGCCCCGTGCGGGGATCCAGGCTCACCAGTTGCATGTTGGGCAGCGTGGAGAAGCCTTCGGTCGCGTACAGGATGCGCCCGCCCGGCGTCCAGCCGACGACCACGGCCCCCGCGCCGGCGAAGGTCTGGCGGGTGGGCCGGCCTCCCTCGAGCGGCATGGTATAGACCTCAGTCGGCCCCTCGTACTGGGCTGAGTAAGCGATCGTGGCGCCATCGGGGGAAATCGCCGCATGGGTCTCCTGACCCGGGTGCGAGGTCCACCGGTGCGCCGTTCCACCGCCGGCGGGCGCCCGCCAGAGGTCGCCTTCGGCCGTGAACACGACCGTCTGGCCGTGCAGGGTGGGAAAGCGGCAATAGCCTTGGGGTGCCTCCGCCCCAAGCAGGGTCAGCGAGAACGACACCCCGACCAGCAGCCGACTCAGAATTACCCGTCGCGTAGCCATAGCCTGTTTGATCCGCCGCGGCGTTCGCGGCGTGAAGTCACGCCGGGAAAGATGCGCCACCGCCGGCGCGGCAGCCAGCGCAAAGAACCTCCCCGTCAGCCTTTGGCTTTCAGGCGAGACCTCTCAATTCCCCTCCCTCGTTGCGTCTCGTGTGCCCTTTTGCGGCTCCTCCGCCCGTCCCTCTTCCTTGCGCCTTTTGCGCCTCTTCACGGCTCCTCACCCTCACCCTCTCCCTCTTTGCGTCTTCTGTGCCTTTTTGTGGCTGTCCGCTCCCGGCCTCTTTCTTGTGCCTTCTGTGCCTTTTTGCGGCCCCCTCTCTCATTGCGCGTGTTGCGCCTCTTTGCGGCTTCCACTGGCTTCCCCTCTGTGCTCGTTGCGCCTCTTTGCGGCTCCTCACCCGCTCCCTCTCTCTTTGCGCCTTCTGTGCCTTTTTGTGGCTCCCCTCTCTCATTGCGCGTGTTGCGCCTCTTCGCGGCTGTCCGCTCCCGGCCTCTTCGCGCCTTTTCGTGGCGTCGCACGCGAAGGACGCCACGCCGGGACGGCGCTCGCGGCCCGGCGCGAGGCGCGCCAGCGCCGGCTCAGAATGTTGACGTCCAGCGCGTGCCCGCTTCGTCGGTGTGGGCGATGGCGTCATGCGCGCGCAGCCAGAGGAGCAGATAGGCCTCCGCCGCTTCCTGTAGCACGACTCCTTCCACCCCCGCCAGCGGGTAGTGCAGGAACTCGGCGGGCTCATACATGTGGCCGTCGGGGTGGCGCGCCTGCATTGCCAGGACCCGCGCGGCGCGCAAACGCATCCAATCGCGCGCCGGGTATGGCCGCCCGGCGTCCCAGCCCAGGACGGCGGCATAGACATCGGTGACGTAGTATTGGTCGAACTTGACCTTGCTCCAATCGGCCCCTTGCGGGGAGTAGATCTCGGCCCGGCCCGGCGTGTAGATCGTTCCGCCCGGCGGCGCATAGGGAGGCGAGGGCCAGGCGTGGGTCGCCAGCGCTTGATAGACGAACGGCACATTCCACTCTGCGGCTTCCGGAACCGGTTGGTGGGCGAGGGACTGCGTCAAATAGGTGCGCGCGTTGAGCACCACGCACATCATGGAGATGGGATTGATGATGTTGTGGTTCACCACCGAGCCGTCGGGGAAGACGTTGAAGCCGTGCAACCAAGCCTGCACGGGCCGGCCATCCACGAGCCGGTCGTTCCGCAGGTCCTGCTCCCGGGAATAGGCGGAAACCATCAGCTCGCTCCCGACCCGCTTCCACTGCGGGACGCGCGGATGCCGGGGCATCATGGCGACGGCCAATTGCAGGATGTCCGCATTCCACGCATTCTCCTCGGCTTTGGTGTCGCCGGGCGTGTTGACGTGGCCGTCGGGCGCCGTCCAATACGGCACCGCGTAACCTGGGGCGATGAAACGGTCGGCCTCCTTGACGACCAAGGTCCGCACCCACGTTCGTGTTTCCGCATCCAACTGGTCCCAGAGCATCCAGGCCGCCTGGCCGACGAACGTGGCCCAATACGCTGATTGCCACTGGCCGCCCCAGCCTTTGCCGTCGGTCCCGTTGGCTTGATACGCTGCCGCGACCCCGCGGATGAGCCGGACGGTGCGCCGGAGCGCCCGGCTGGGCGACACCCCCAGTTCCGCGCGGGTGAGCTTGGCGCATTTCAACGCCACCGCCGTCCCAAAGCAGACACTCGCCGCCGGACGCACGGTATGTTCGCCGAACTGGTTGATGACGTAGAGCCCGCGCCGGTCGTCGCGGTGGAACTCGGTTGCCACCAAAGCCAGGTTGTAGCGCGTGGCGTGGGCGAGGATTTGGCGGCTCTGCCGCAGGTCGGCGTCTTCCGTGCCGTGCCGGTCGAACCGGCGCCAGGCGATAGGAACCACCGCGGGATCGGACGCCGCCGCTTCACTAGCCGCCGCTGGCGTCGCCACCCAAAGCAGGGAGGCGACGCCGAGGAGGATCTTGCGCGCAAGCTGCATCCGGGAGAATTAGCCCACAGCGCCGCCTGGCCGCAAGCGCCACCGTTAGCAGCAGGCAACGGCCGCGGCTTCCTCCCGCGAGGAGAGGTCGCAAGTGGGTCCGGCGGTGTGCGTCAGGAGATACTCCCGGAGCGCCACGGCGTTGTTGTGCTGGGTGTCATGGGCGCTGTAGAGCAGCGTTACCGGCCGGACCTCGACGGCGGCGCAAATCGCCTGGATGCCCGCGGGGTGCTGGTCCAGCTCGGCGAAATAGCGCCGGCGGAATTCCGGCCACTTGGCCGGGTCATGGGCGAACCAGCGCCGCAAGGCGTCGCTCGGGGCCGCCTCCTTTACCCAATCGTCCGCCTGCAGTTGCGCGCGCGTGAGGCCGCGCGGCCAGAGCCGCTCCACCAGAATCCGGGTGCCGTCGGCTTCGCAGACCTGTTCATAGACTCGTTTTACTTGGATGGTTTTCATGTTATCTCCAGGGTTTGAGGTTGAGTGGAAGGGTGACCACGCTTCGGGCGAGGGCCGCGCCCAGCGGCGGAACGCCGCGGGTCGCGCGTCGCCTTCGCCTCGCTTAGCCGATTTCCCTTTCACACGACAATATAATCGTGTGGATTACGGCGTATTTTGATCCAGGTCAACGGTCGGGCCGCTGGGCCCGCGGGGCTGAGGAGCCTCGAGATGATGGGCGGCGGGCCAACCGGGGTCGAGCTGGCCGGCGCCGGGGCGGAATTGACCCGCCGGGTGCTCCCGCGTGAAAAGCGTGACGCTGCGGGGTCGAACCGGTCAGCCCGGGCTTAGGGGCGTTCGGTCGGCGGAGGCGCGTCCGCGTGGTGGCCAGACCCGTCCCGGCGGGCGTCGGGCGCCGCGGCGCCCTCGACGGCTTCCACGGCGGCGCGGATAGCCTGCGTGAACTCGTCGATACCCACGTCAAACGCGGCGGCGATGGGCAGGACCGGGGTCTGGCGGACCCGTCGTTTGAAGGCTCGCAGGTTCGGCGCCGCCGCCGGTTCGTCGATCTTGTTGGCGACGACCAGCCGCGGTTTGGCCAGGAGAGCCGGGTCGAAGAGCTCCAGTTCGAGGAGCAGTTGGGCGTAGTCGTCCCAGGGCGGGCGTCCGTCGGTGCCGGCCATGTCCAGCAACAGCACCAGGATGCGACAGCGTTGGACATGGCGCAGGAAGGCGTGACCCAAGCCCACATTGCGGTGGGCCCCGGCGATCAGGCCGGGCACGTCGCACACCGTCAGCCGGCGCCAGTCGGGATACTCGACGATGCCGACCTGGGGGTGGAGGGTGGTAAAGGGATATGGCGCCACTTTGGGACGCGCCTGGGAGATGGCACCCAGGAGGGTGGACTTGCCGGCGT
>JAJXTA010000121.1 GCA_021784265.1 bacterium
CCGATCTCTTGCGGCTTGGGGTTGCCGACCCGTTCGCCGCGGTCGAGGGAATGCGCCGGCGCGGCCGCGCGCCCGATGAGTTCCACCTGCGTCCACGTGGCGGTAAAATCTCCGGCGGTCATGGCAGCGCAGCCCATGGAGCGAGGTTTTCCCGGCTCGGCATGGCGCGGTTGTACCGCAAAGCCCGCCGGTCGGCAAGGCGGCTTGCGTTAGCATAACCCACCGGGACGTGATGCCGTGGCTACGGGACTTCCCCTTCCGTGCCCCGCGGGCCATCTCGTCCTCGCCGCCGGGAGTATTGGTTTCACCCGCGGGCGCGGGACGAACCTGCTCCCCGTTCCGGCGGCCATTGCCGCGCAATCCGAAGGGTTGCTGAAGGAATTTCCGGACCGCCCCGGCGGCGTTTGCGCATGGTCCTTGCCCTCATGGAGTCCATGCGGGCAATCTCAGGGGCGAGATCGGCGAGGGGCTTTCCCACCGCTTCTCCGGGTTGCTCCTCCTCGAGGGCAAAAACCCACTGAAGCATAGCGTAAATCCTCTGCGGATCGACACTTCGGGGACAGCCCCCAAACGTTCCGGCCCGCGGACTGTTGCCGAGCGAAGCCACTACATCGCAGAGGGCGTGCCGGCGGCCCCGGTCCATCCGTCTTCGCGCCCATCCCGCTCAAACCCGACCCAGCAAAACCAGGACGACCAGTATGGCCAGAACCCGGCCCAATCCGCCGGTCGGACCATACCCCCAATTTCGGCTGTGGGGCCAGGTGGGGAGGGCGCCGAGCAGCATGAGAACGAGCAAAACCACCAAGACAGTTGCTAACATAATTTTCCTTCCAATGTCTGAATATGTTCCGCCGACCCGCCAGCCGCGCTTGTGTGCGGTCTGGCATTCCATGAGGGACGAGTCGTCTGCGGTTTATAACATACGACCATAATCCGGAAACCGTGCGAGGCTATGGGGTGTTCACCCCAGCCGATGGCTTTCTGACGCCAGCCCGTTTTCCGTGCGCGTCCGCGGTTACATCGCTGTTCTGTCAGATCACCACGCCGCCTGTGGCGGTTAAGCTGCCCGCTGGTGATATAACCAGAGGACGCCGAGACAGGAGAAGAGCAGAAGGGCTGTGCTTCCAAAATCGGACACGGGAACCCATTCAACCGCATGGGTGTCACCCAATTCATCCAAAGCAAAGCCTACGATGATCCCTTGGTCGTTGATTCCGTAGGCGGCACTGTAATACCCCCCCAGCGTTCCGAGGTCAGCCATATTGGCGCCATCCCAAACGAAACCGTGGTAAGTCCCGTTTTGCTCGTAAGCCGTGCCGACGACGAAACCTTCGTTGTTCAGACCATACGCCCAGCTCTGGCTTCCCCCAAGCGTGCCCAGATCGATCACTGGACTCAATGGATTCCCGTCCCAGAAAGCGGCTCGGTTCTGCGCCACGCCCGCCGGATCTCCCCACAGGATGACTTGTCCGGAATCGTTGATCTCCCGCGCCGCCGACCATTGGCCACCCGAAAGGCCGCCCAAGTCCAACGGGCCACTGTTCCCCCACAAGACTGCCCGGGTTCGGCCCAAGATGTCAGCAGCAGAACCGACCACGGTGCCCCGGTTGTTGATGTCATAGGCGACACTGACAGTGCCGCCGAGCGTGCCCAGATCGTTCACTTTACCCCCATCCCACAGCGCCGCGTGGTAATAAAGGCCGCTCGAGAGCGAGGCGTTTCCCACTGTCACTCCGTAGTCATTGAGGCCCCGAGCCCACCCCTGACTTCCCCCCAGGGTGGGGAGGGCCGTCGCGATCCCTCCCAGCCAGACCGTTGGCAGGGCATACCCGGAGGCGTTGTTCGCCCAACCTGCCACGGTCCCCGAACTGTTAATGTCCCAGGCGGCGCTGGACTGTCCGCCGAGTGTGCCCAAGTCCGAAATGCCGGAAGCCGTCCACGTGACGGCGCGGTCCGCGTAAGTTCCCGGTGACACGGCGAGCAAGGCATCGCCGACAACCTGCCCTTGCTGGTTAATGGACCATGAGCGCGCATAGCCAGTGCCCAAGTCGCCCAGATCCACGATCGAATACTCCACAGCCGCAAGCTCAAGCGTCGGGTTGCACAGCCAGATGCCCGCCAGCCAAGGCACGATCAGCAGCCTGCCCAAGAGGGGGCAATGGGCGGGAACCCTGCCCAAGAAATCTTGAAAAACCCTATTCACCAAGGAATCGGTGAATTGACTGCCGGCCGTCTTGCCCATCCCCCTCAAGCGGGGAGCACCATTACCCAATTGTGCCGAGCCGCCTTCGACTGCATCGAAGCCTCCTAAATTCGGTGCCGTCTCCATAGCTCCCCAGGATTTATCCACACCCGCTCGACTTCGATAACAAACCAATGACCTCAAACGTCACACAGCTTCTGTATCCGTTTTGTCCAGTCCATCCCCAAACTTCATCACGACTGCCTCCGCAATGCGCCTAACCGAAACCAGCCTCCCGCGGTCACTTCCGCCCCATGCGCGGCACCCTCCGCGGACAGGCGCAGCCGGCGGAACTGGGCTTAGCCCACTTGGGTTGTCCCTGGCACCTTGCGCCGACGCCAGGAGCAAATCCCCATAGCGAGCAGGCCAACAGCAGCCATTGCTTGGGTGTAGATCGGCTCCGGAACAGCAGCGACCAGGTCCCCGGTGATACCGAACTTCACCTCGTCAAACCACAGATCGCCCCCCGAAGTCGTCGGAGTGATGACCAAGCTAACTGTGCCAGCACCGATGTTGACCCCGCTCCACGACCAACTGTCCTGTACCCACGAGCCCGCACTTCCTGAATTGTCGAGAGTGGTCCGCCCCCCATAGTTAGCGCCGGCAACGGAAAAGGTCATGGCTCCGTCAAGGGGGAAGCTTCCCTGAGTGAATTGAATCACCGTTAGGGTATAGTTCAACGAGGCCGCGGCGGTGCTCTGCAGCGTCAGCGCCAGTTGGCCCCCTCCCATTTCGTAGGTTCCTTTTGCGCTGCCATAATCGGGTTGGATCGGTGGCTGGCCGAAATAGTAGGTGAGACCAACTGTTTGTCCCGAAAAAGTGGCTGCCGCGGCGCCTCCCGAGGGATTACTGGTCGTACTGGCAACGCCAAGAGGACTGGTATTAACGGTGCCGTTCGGCGTCGGCGTGGAGGGGTTTCCAGCGACCGAAAACTGCCAGTCCAGCGTGGTCACCATGGCCGCCTGACCCGCGAGGGCCAACGACAGGCAGGACACAAGGCCGATAATGTTTTGGGGTAGTTTCATGGGATTTGTATCTATTTGATTCTGTATTTGATCGATTCGCACTCGCGCTAATTGCTTCCGCGCACCCGGACGAATTTGACGGGGCCGTCCAGTGGGATTTCCGCATTCGTGCCCGAGACGGGCAGGCCGATCTCTTGCCACGTCGCATTGGTCAGGGGGCTGGCGGCACCATAAATCTGATAGGGGGGAAATCCGCCGGCCCAACTAAGGGAGAGAACCTGACTGTGTTTCTCAACAGACATGATCACAAGCCTCGGCACTTCTGACACTCCACTCACAACGTCCACCCTGATTCTATCCAGTACCGTACCGCCAACCGCACCCGTGATGGTCAAGGACACCCGCTCCGGACTGGGCACCAAGCGCCAGTGGAAGGCATCTTCCACCCAAGCACCGCCGACTTGACCGGGAACCGGCTCCACCACCATCTGGGAGCCGAGTGTGACGCCGGGGAGCGAAAATGTCAAGCCCCCAGTATAAAAAAATTCATCAACAAACTGCACGACGCGTAAGTTTAAATCAACATAGCCGATCCCAGCCGTGCCTCCGGGACTGGGAATGCTGAGCAGAATCCGACCCCGTGTATCCTGCCCCAAATCATCCGGGTTCTGCACCCCGAGATCCCACAGCCCCGTCTGCGTGCCCAATCCAGCAAGACCCGGCAGCCAACCTGCGCCCAGGAAGCCCACTTCGATTGTGGCCGTGGCCACCCCGGAGGCATTGCTGGCCACGGTGGGCACTGCCGGGTTCGCGTCGCTGGGGAACTGCCAGTCCAGGAGGCTTGAACCGGCCGCTGGCGACGAAGAGCAAGCGAAGAGATATAGCCAGGACACCATCGCTGCGCACTGGAGCTTTCGCCTGAGAGCGTGTCTGAGAAGCGGGTACCGCGGGCGGCTCGCCCGTTCCGGTCGGCGCCCCCCCGACCGGAATGGTGGAAGGTCGTTCTTCGAAAGGGCCGTTGTTATTGAAGCAAACCGTTCTCCCCGTCCCGTCGGGCAAGTTGCCGGACGGGACAGGCGAGCCGCCTGTGCTACCCCGAAACAATTCTGCCGACACGCCGTGAGCACACTCGTTGGGTTCGCCCGTTGGTGATGCACTGTGTCTCCCTAAATATGGGTGCGGGGAGCCGAACGGCTCCCCGCACTGTTCACCGTTAATCCATACCCATTACTTACTGCACCTCAGGCATGCCGGTCTTCGCCCAATTGTGTTTCAGGATCATGTAATCCTGGATGTTGCTGACCCCGTCGCCGTTGATGTCGGCAGCAGGCACCGGCTGATTGTAATTGAGCCGCATCACGTTGTAATCGGCCAGGCTCACGGCTTCGTTGACGTCCTGATAGATATCGCCGCCGCGCAGGTAGTGGTCCCCCCCCGGAGTCCACCCCGGCACACCGTCATTGACGAAGTAGGCGACCGTGTCGAGCGTCACCCCATTGAACACCAATCCATCCAAACGCTCGCGCAGGTTCCAAGCCGTCTTGGCGCTGAGTTGCGTCGTGGCCGACGGGGCGTTGACTAGCACGTAGGGGGCCAGCACGCTCGCGGACAGAACGGTGTTGAACGACCCCTCGTTGAGGCCCAACTCAAGGAGGAGCCGATTCAGCCGCACGAGTTGCGCGGGGCTGGGCGTAGGATTGTGCAGGAGTTGATCCAGTTCGCTGCCCGGAATGACGGCCCCGATCCAAGGCGCGAAGCGGGCCGCGGTATAAACACTCGGTCCGTAGATCACCTTGTTCAGGTCCCTCTGCATGTCGGCCTCAAAGAGCGGGACATTCAGGAGGTTAAGGGTCAACACCGTGTCCGGCCGCAACTGGGCTATCTGATACATCGCGTGCGCCGGCGGGCCGAACTCCGTATAAGCATCCCTGAGCAGATCCTGATTCAGTTGGGTGAGGTCCGTCCCTGCGGGGAAGGGCAGGGCGGTCAGCAGCGCATGAGTATCTGCCGCCAGCGAAACCCCCACGAAAACCAACTCGTTATACAGGCAGGCACCGTAGGGCGGCGTCGGAGCCGGCCACATGCTCGGGGTAAGCGTCAGCGTGTCAAAGGCCTTCAGCAACAAGGCCTCGAGCGCTGGGTTCGCTCCGCCCGCATAGTCCGTCAGCGCCACCCCTACCTGAGGTTGCAGCTTGCCCACGATGTATTCGGGGAAAGCATCAACCAAAAGGCTTCGGTTGAGCGCAACCGTATCCGTCGTGATCGGCGGTCCCAGCAAAGCAACGGTCGCAGGGCTCAACACCACCGCTGTGAACCGCACCGGATCCCAGATGGAGTGACCTGCGACGATCTTGTTGAAATCGTCCAGGATCCCCTGCTTGAGCGCGTCGGCCAAGGGCTGCGGTTTGGGCAGGGCTGCCGCTTGGTATGCCGCCAGCGCGACCATGGTGGACGGGGACAGTTTGAGCTGTCCGTATTCGTCAATCCTCCTTGTCGGGTTCGACAGCTTGTCGGCAAGCGTCTGAAGGTTGGCGACGTCTCCGTAGATCTGCAGGTCTATCCACTTGTCCACATTCATGGGCTGGTTACGCAGCCGGGCGACCATGCCTGGCAGATCCAGGACGGCGCCGTAGCGCAGCCAGAGGGACAGCGGATCCGGCGTCGTGACTAGCTTGTTGGCAAGGCTTTGCCGGTTCTGGTAGGCCCCCGCGTTGAGGATCGGCCCGGAGATGAAGTTCAAGTTCGGGCTCCACGTCGCGAGGATGGGCGTGGCGGGATTGCCGTCGCCAGCCTTAAACGTGACCGTGCGATTGGTGCCGGCGAACATCTCCAACTCCACCACTCCCGTCACTTGATACGTGTTGACGACGAGCGTGAACGCGTTCGGGATGTCCGTGGTATTCGGAGTCTCCGGTGGTGTACAGGCCGGGCAGTTGACGGTGTCGGTGGCCGATACTTCGGCACTCCAGGTGCCATCCGCACCGACTGGCACGATCCATTGATAAACGAACGGTCCGGTGACGCCCGGGTTCAGGCAGACAAGACCTGAGCCAGGCACGTCGCTGCTGACCGTTAGAACTCCTTTCGTCAAAACCACGGTCGGCTGGCGAAGCAGGCCGACCCCCGTGTCAACGACCGGGATGGTGATGACGACTGGCCCGGTCGCCGTGGTGGCCTCGGCGTTGGGAATGCCGCCAAAAGTCCGGACGGTATTCTGCCCCACGGGCGGACTCTTCACGTTGACCGGAGCGGGCAGAGCCTTGGTCGGATCGGAATACGGCTGCACTTGCGTCGCCGTGATGGTGCCAATGACCGGACCGGCGGTGTCATTGATCACGGTGATCTCGTCGCTCATGATCCGGGCGGGCAACACGGGCGTCTGGCCGGGCTGCCGAATGAGCAGGGTCTGTAGTGCGCCGCTGCCGTCCAACGCAGGATCGCCATCGTGGCGGAACACCACGCGGGAGGTGCCGGTCGCCGCCCGGGTGGGCGTGAGGGTGACTTGGGCGACGGTCGCGTCGGCACGGGTGCCCACGCTGAGGTTGCCCAGGGAGATACCAATGACCGTGTCGAGATCGCCGCCGACGTTCCATTGTTTGGTGATCACTTCGGTCCAGACGCCCCCGCCGGCGACCACTTGGGGCGCACCCGCGCCCGTCCCGGCATTGAAGAAGCGTGAATCGAAGTTGATGTAGGCCTGGACCCCGTAGATGTCGGTGGTTCCGAGGTCGGCGACATTGAGATTAATCGTCACCGAGGTTTGCGGGGTGATGCTCATGGGACCGCCGGCACCGGCCAGCAGATACAGCGTCGGTACGCCGTGCGTGGTGGTGTCGCCCAGCAAGGTGGTGGTATCCGTGATCGGCCCCACGGCGCCGCCATTGACATAGCCTGCGGGGGTCGGATAGATGGGCGGAGGATCCGCAGCGAGATTGATGCCACCCGTCGGCCCCACCGGGGTGAAGTAGAGGATCATGTCGTTGCCGCTGACCCGCACGTCAAACCGGCCGCCAAAGATGGGATTGGCGAACAGGTAGGCAGGACTGCCCGCTCCCGGGGGCAGCAGCGGGGATCCGGCGTAGTTGATGACGATCTTACTCGGATCGAAGCCCGAGATGCCGCCGGTAGTGTGGACAATGAGCCACTGGTACGGCCGCGTGGGATCGAACATCGCCATCCGGCCGGGCGTCGGTGAGCCTAACGTGACCAGATCGAGCCTGAACGGACAG
>JAJXTA010000122.1 GCA_021784265.1 bacterium
ACCCCGGTGGCGGTGGACTGGCCGCGGGACCTCCGGGAACGAGGGGGTGACCGGGGCGCTCCGCGCAGCCATGCCGAGTGCATTGACTACGAGCTGGTGAACATGCTGCGTGTCCTGCTCCACGGCGAACCGCCCGCCTGCGCGGGTGAGGAGGGGCTCGCGGTCTTGCGGCTCATCGACCAGGCCTATCGTTGCGCCGCGCCGCTGGCCAAACCATGGTTAACCGCGGAGGAACAACGGTGGGAAACCGAGCGGCACGCGCACGCCGACCCGCCACCCGGCCGTTCCTCCCCTGACCTCCCGTCGTCTCATGCGTCCCGCGTTGTCCCGAGTTCTGGGGCTGCTTGATCAGCCGCGCGCCTACCAGGCCCTGCGGTGGCAGCCGCGCTCACTGGCGGCGCTCGAGCTCTGCAACCGCCTGGCATTGCTGGCGCCCGGGTTGCGCGCCATCATCGACGGCGGCGCCAACGTGGGGCAATTTGCGCGCGCGGCCACCGAGACTTATCCCGACGCCCAGATCTTCTCCTTCGAGCCGCTGCCCGAGGCCGGCGCGGCGTTCCGCGACAATCTGAAAGGGCGGTCCCAGGTGCGTCTGTTCCCGTCCGCCCTGGGAGCGAGGGAGGGTGTCCTCACGTTTTACCCCAACGCCTACAGCCAATCCTCGTCCGCGTTGCACCTGACGCCGGAGCACCGCCGTAGCTTTGGCCAGGACAAGGAGCTGCCGCCCACCACGGTGCCGGTGACCACCCTCGACGCCTTGGCCGCCGGCACCCCGCTCCCACGCCCGTTGCTGGTGAAACTGGACTTGCAGGGCTACGAACTCAACGCCCTTCTGGGCGGTCGCCAGATGCTCGCGACGGTCGATCAGGTCCTGGTCGAAACGGTGTTCCGGCCCATGTACGAAGGTGAGCCGCTCTTCGACGACCTGCGGGGGTTTCTGCTCACCCAGGGCTTTCGCTTTGTGATGCCACTGGCGTTCCTGGAGGACGACGCGGGTCTGATCGTCCAGATGGACGCCCTGTTTGCGCGCTCGCCGTCCTCCCCGACCGGTGCCACGACTCCTGGCTCACCCAAGGCGTGATATGCGGATCCTGGTTTGGGGCATCAATTACGCCCCCGAGTTGACGGGCATCGCCCCCTACAACACGGCGTTGTGCCAGTTTCTCCAGGCCCGCGGCCATCGGGTTCGGATGGTGACGACCTTTGCGTACTACCCGGCCTGGCGGAAGGCCCTCGAGGACCGGGGTCGCCTCTACCGCACCGACACGCTCGCGGGGGTTGCGGTGCACCGCTGCTGGCATTATGTGCCGCGCCGGCCGTCCGTGCTGAAGCGGGTGTTGCACGAGGCCTCCTTTGTGGGCGGCTCGCTCGCGCGTGTCTTGACCCTGCCCCGGCCCGACGTGGTGGTGGTCGTTTCGCCCCCCTTGCTGTTGGGGGCGGCCGCCTGGCTCGTGAGCCGCTGCTGGCGCCGTCCGTTCCTCTTCCACGTGCAGGATCTGCAACCGGATGCCGCGGTGGGTTTGGGCATGCTGCAACCCAGCCTCGTGACCCGCTGGCTCTATCGGCTGGAGGCGTTGGCCTATCGGAAGGCGAGTCGGGTCTCTGGCATCAGCGAGGGGATGGTAAGCGCCTTCCGGCGCAAAGGGGTGCCGCCGGACAAGTGCCTCTACTTTCCCAACGGTGTCCGGTTGCCGGCGGCGACGCCCCCGCCCGCGTGGGGCGGCTTTCGCCTTCGCCAGCAGTTGGGGGCGGATGACTTTCTGGCGGTCTATTCCGGCAATCTCGGGGTCAAACAGGGTCTGGAGGTTCTGGTCGAAGCGGCGGCCCGCACCCGCAATCCCCAGTTGCGCGTGATCGTTTGCGGGGATGGGGCCGACCGGCACCGCTTAGCCGCCCGCGTCGCCGCGTTGCGGCTGCGCAACCTCACCCTCCTCCCGCTTCAGCCCGAGGCCCGGTTTCAGGAGCTGCTCGAGGACACGGACGTGAGCGTGATCACCCAGCAACACGGCGCCGGTGGGGCCTTTTTCCCCAGCAAGCTCCTCGCCAGCCTCGCCCACGGCAAGCCGATCCTGGCGGTCGCCGATGACGCCAGCGAGTTGACGCGCGCCCTTAAGGCCGGCGGTTTCGGCGTCCAGGTCTCCCCCGGGGACCCTGCCGGATTGGCGGAACGGCTGGATGAATTAGCCGGCGCCCCCGCCCGCTTGTTGGGCTACGGCCGCGCCGGCCGCCGGTTCGTGCGGCAGTTCGAGTTGGAGAAGGTGCTGGCGGACTTCGAACGGGAGCTGCTCCAGCTCGGTCCCGCACCACGCCCAGCGCCGCGGGACCGGCGGACCGGCCGGGCTTTGGCTCCCTCCATCCGCTGATCGACCCCGGCAGGTGTGACGACCTTGACTCGAACCCGCGGCGCGCCGCCGACCGCCGCCATCGCTCCGGCGCCGCGTTGCGAGGTGTGCTTTCTGACCTGCCTGTTGGATGCCCAGAACTCCCATACGCGCCACTATGCCCAGTCGCTGGGAGCACACCAGTTCCAGGTGGTGATCGTCAGTCCGGGCCATCTCCCCGCGGGCCGTCTTCCCTGGGGGGCGCGCCACGTGGCGTTGCCTGCCGTGCATGATCATTTTCCCCACTACCGCATGCCCTGGGGCGGGCTGGTGCGGGGCTTGTGGGCCCGAATGCGCAACAGCCTGCTGGCCGTGGTGGCGCTGACACGGCTGCGGCCAGGCATCGTCGCGGCCTCGGAACCGGACGCATTGGCCGTGGCTGTGTTTCTGAAGCCGTTCCTCGGCCACCGGGTTGTCGCCGACCTCCGGGAGGTCTATGAGGATCGGCTGATGGCCTTTCCGCGGTGGAGCCGCCCGCCCTTGATCTGGCTGTTGCGAGCGGCGCTCCGCCTGTTGGTAGCGGGCAGCGACGAGGTGATTCACATGAATCGCCAGCGGCAGTCGCTCCATGCCTTCTGCCGCAAGCCGGGGGTGATCGTCACCTACTGCCCACCGCGGACGGCCTTCGCTTGGGCCCCAGCGTGGGCGGCCGCGCGCGCGGCCCGGCCGCCGCGCCCGCAGGTCAATGTCTTGCACGCCGGCCCCTTGCGGTTATCCTACGGTGCGGACGAGTTGCTCGAGGCCATCGAGATCGTCGCGGCCCAACAGGCCGGCGTCCGCTTCTTCGTTGTGGGCGGCCTCCACGACCCGCGGACCGCTTTGGCGCGGCCGGAGCGGCTGGAGGCCTTGGAGCGGTCCGGGCGGCTCCGCCTCCTGCCACCGGTCCCCTTTGCCAAGGTCATCAGCCTGCTCAAGGTGGCGGACATCGGGTTGAACCTAGTGAAACCGGTGGACCACGGGCATCGATTGGCGCAACCGCGCAAGCTCTTCGAATACTTGGCCGCCGGTGTCCCGGTGGTGGGGGCCGACGTGCCTAGCATTGCCGAGGTGATCGCGAAATGGCAGTGCGGCCTGGCCGTGGATTGCGCTTCCCCCTCGGCCATTGCGGCGGCGATCCTCCGCCTGACCCTGGACCCGGACGAACGGCGACGGTGTGCCGCCAACGCCTTGCGCGCCGCCCGCGAGGAATACTGCTGGGAAGCGCAGGAACCACGATTCCTGGAGGTCTTCCAACGGCTCGGCGGTCCCGCGCCCACCCGGCCTCAATCACCGCCCGCACCGTGAGTGAACGAACCAAGGCGGCGCTGATCCTGGGGACACTCGTCCTGTATTGGGGCCAACTGTGGAATCAGTTGCGCCTCGAGTGGAGTGCCAACGCCCAGTACAACTACGGCTGGTTTGTGCCGGTGCTGGCGGCGGGGCTTTTTTGGCGGCGCTGGCTCGAGCGGCCCGCCCCCGCGCCCCGAGGTGCCCCACGCGGGTGGGGGGAGGTTGTTTGCGTCGCCGGCCTCTTGCTGGCGTTGTTCCCCGTCCGTCTCCTGCACGAGGCCAACGTTGGCTGGCGCGCGATGCAATGGGCGCACGCGGGCGTTCTGACGGTGTTGAGCCTCTGGGTGCTCTGGCGCCTGGGTGGGCCGCGCTGGTTGCGCCATTTCGCTTTTCCCGTAGGTTTTTTGTTGGTGGCGGTTCCTTGGCCAAGCCGTTTCGAGGACGCCCTGGTTCAGGGACTGATGCGGGCGGTGGCCGCCGCCACGGTGGGCGTCCTCGATGTGCTGAATGTACCCGCCCTGCGTCATGGCGCGGTGATCGAGGTCGGTTCCGGTCTGGTGGGGGTGGATGAGGCGTGTTCCGGGGTGCGGTCCCTCCAAACGTCGCTGATGTTAGGGTTGCTCATGGGGGAACTCTACGGCCACCGGCCCTGGCGGCGCGTCGCGCTCCTGGGCGCGGCGGTAGTCATAGCCCTGTCGGCCAACCTAGGCCGGACGACCTTCTTAACCTGGGAAGCCGCGCGGCATGGTCTCGGCAGCTTGGATGTCTGGCATTCCCCGGCGGGCGTGGCGGTCGTGGTGACCGAGTTGCTCCTCCTTTGGGCGGTGGCGGCGGGCTGGGCCGGGCTGGCCGCGCCGAGGTCCGTGGCCCCCGCTCCCGAACCGATCCGTGACCGCCACCCGGGTTCCTCCGCGCCGCCCGACGGGGGAGGGGAGTTGAGCGCGGCGGCGGCGCTGGGTTCCGGCGTGCGGGGGCAGCGGGAGGGGTTCGAGTCCTCGAACCGGCCTGCCGCGGGCGGGCTTGCCCGGTTGCCTGGGAGCTGGGTGCTGGTTGGCTTGGCTTGGCTGGGCAGCCTGGAGGCGGGCACCGAACTCTGGTACCGCCTGGGCGAGCGCCAGATGACCCTCAACCCGCGCTGGTCCGTCCGCTGGCCGGCCGAGGCCCCCGCCTACAAGGAGCAGACGCCTTCGGACAAAGTCCACGCGACCCTGCGCTACGACGCGGGGCGGAGTGTGGTTTGGGAGGACGCCGCCGGCAACCAGTGGCACGCCGCCGAGTTGGACTGGGACGCCCGGAACCAACATGCCTTCATCGCCCGCGGCCACACGCCCGACCTCTGTTTGGCGGGGGCGGGCTGGGTGCTGCGGGCCGAGCCCACTCCCGTCCGGTTCACGGTCCAGGGCATCGAGTTGCCTTGGCGGCGGTATGTTTTCGAGGCCGGCGGTCGGTCGGCCTATGTCTTCCTGAGCCTGTGGGAAATGCGGTCGGTGGCCGGCCGGCAGCCCGGGCCGCTGGCTTACCTCTGGCGCGCCCGCGTGGCGGCCGCGTGGCAGGCGCGGCGCCATCAGGGGCTGCGCAAGCTGGAAATCGCCGTGGTCGGCCCGCCGAATCCGGAAGCGGCCCTGGCCTTGTTTGAGCGGCAACTGCAAGCACTGATCGTGCCCGCCGGTTGAGCCGCGCCCCGGGGGACAGCCGCGCCGCCCCCACGCCCCGCACCCTTACCCCACCCGTTAGCGACGCTCCTTATGCGCACGTTTTCTTACGCCGCCCTCGTCCTGAGCCTCCTGCTCGTCGCGGGCATCGGCTCCTATCGTGGCTACAAGATCTGGACGCAAGATCACTCGTTGAAGCTGGCCCGGCAATTTGCCGCCAAGTCCGATCTGAACAACGCCTTGCTCTCTCTGCGCAAGGCCTTGCTCGCCAACCCCGCCAACCTCGAGGCCTGCCGCCTCATGGCGGACCTGGCCGAAGGGGCCAAGTCGCCCAACGCCGTCTTCTGGCGTTCGCGCCTGGTCGAGTTGGAGCCCGACGCCCTGACCAACCGCTTCGCCTTGGTCCGCGCCGCCATCGGGGCCGGCGACACCGCCCTGGCCGCCAAGACGCTGGCGGAGGTCAAACCGGAAGCCAAGCAAACCGCGGCCTATCACAAAATGGCCGGCGCGGTGGCCCTCGCCACTGGCCGGTATCCCGAGGCCGAGCAACACTTTAGCGAAGCGATGCGCGCGGAGCCCGACAACCCGATCCCGCAGCTCAGCTTGGCCGTCCTTCGCCTCCAACGCGCCGACCCGCAACTGGCCGCGGCGGCGCGCGCGGTGCTCGAAGGGCTGCGGACCAATGCCTTGGTCCGCCCCGAGGCGCTCCGGCCCCTGGCCGTGGATGCCCTGCGCCATCAACAATACGCGCGGGCCTTGGGTCTGACCGCCGAGTTGCTCCGTGAACCCCAGGCCAGCTTCAATGACCGACTCCTCGAGCTGGAGATCCTCCACGCCGCCGACCAGCCCCGTTTTGCCACGGCCCTCGCCGCGCTCCAACACCAGGCCGCCACGAACCTGATGTCGGTCTTCGAGCTGGGACGCTGGATGCTCTCGACGACCACCCCCGCGGCGGCCTGGGCGTGGTTGCAGACCGTGCCGCCGCACGTGCGGACCAACCTCCCCGTGACCATGGTCGCCGCCGACTGCCAGCTCGCCGCCAAGAACTGGGCCGCCCTCCAGGCCAGCCTCGACCAACAGGCCTGGGGCGACCTGGAATACCTCCGCCTCACCTATCGGACCCGCGCCCTGCGGGAACAGAGCTTCACCAGCGCCGCCAAGACCGAGTGGACCAAGGTCATGAAGGCCGCCGACGGCCGCCTCGATCGCTTGATCGCCCTCCAACGCGTCGCGGCCACCTGGGATTGGCCCGGCGAACAAGAGGATCTGCTGTGGGCCATCGTTAACAACTACCCCGGCGAGAAGGGCGCGGTGCGGGCCTTGGCCGAGTTGCTCTACGCCGGCGGCAAGACGCGCTCGCTGCTGACCCTCTACGCCCTGCTCGTCCAAAACGATCCCACCGACCTCACCGCCCGCAACAACGTCGCCGCTATCGCCATGCTCCTCAACGCCAGCGAACATCGACCGTTCGAGCTCGCGCGCCAGGTGTTCGACCAGCAACGGGACAACCCCTTCTATGTCTCCACCTATGCCTATTCCCTCTACTTGCAGCAGCGCGTGGGCGAGGCGGTGCGGTTGATGCGACAGCTTAAACCCGACCAGCTCGAGAACCCCTCGATCAGCGGCTATTATGGTCTGCTCCTGGTCGCTTCCGGCGAGAAGGCCGCCGCCAAACGCTACTTCGACTTGGCCACCCGGATCCGCCAGCTTCCCGAGGAGCGGGAGTTGTTCCGCCGCGCCGCCGCCAGCCTGTGAGTCGCTCCTAAGCTCGAGGGTTCTCGTTCGGCCGCCGCCCGAGGGGGCGGCTCTTTTTTTGTTGCGTCGTTGTATAGGACCTATTCAATGTAGCCCCCATGACGCCCGACCTCAAACGGCTCCACCAGCGGCGGGCCCAACTGCTCCGCGACATGGCCGCCATCGACGCCCTCCGCCGCGGACACTTGAGCGCGCAATTCCTCCCGCCGGCCGCGGCCAGCCCCGGCCGCCGCCGCGGTCCCTACTACCTGCTCCAGCGGTGGTTCCAAGGCCGGAACCTCTCCCGCCGGGTGCGGGGGGAAGAGGTGGAGGCGGTGCGCCGGGGCGTCGAGGGTTACCAACGCTTTCGTCGCCTGGCTCGGGAGTTCGCCGAGGTTT
>JAJXTA010000123.1 GCA_021784265.1 bacterium
TGTAAGTCTCCGCACGCACCCGATTGAGGGCATCATAAGTGCGGTCCTCCTCCCAGGCAGTGGCTTGATAGGTGACTTTTCGCTGGGTGAGCCGCCGGAGCAGATCGTATTGCCGGGTTTCGGAGCTTCCGGGAATGGTGAGCGCCGTCGGCATGTTGCGCGGGTCGAAGCTGGTCCGTGTGGTCGCGGCGCTGTTGCGCAGGGTGCTGGTGGCCAGGCGAAAATCCCGGTCGTAGGTGAGATGAAATCCGGCGCCGGGATCGCCCGCGTAAGTGGTGAAGCGTTCGGGATCGTGTTGGAACTGGAAGGTCATCCCATCGGCCCGGCGCTGGCTCAAAACTTCGCTCAGCACCGATTGATCGTAGGTGGTGACGTGGCCGAGCGCGTTGGTGACCGCCAGGAGACTGCCTTCGGCACGCGACAGATACAGGAACTGCGTGCCCAAATTGTCGCTCGCGGAGGTGCGGTTGTCCAGGTCATCGAAGGTGAAGAAGTCATTATAGGTCGCGCCGTCCTCTTGCCGGTCAATCTGGCGGACGTGGCCGTTGCTGTCCGGGTGAAACACGTCGTTCACGATCGTGTCTTCGGTCAGCCCCGTCTCGTACCCGGCGCTGTTCCACGTGGTGGTGGTGGTCGAGCGAGGTCCGACCACTGTCTCTGAGCCCGAAGGGTAGGTGTATTGGTAGGTCGGGGAGATGGTGGTGCCGCCCAGCTTCACGTGGAGATTCCGGCCCAAGGCGTCGATCTGGTCATCGTTCTCCGCTTGCACGACGCCGAACTGAGGGTCGGTGATCGAACGGCTCAGAAGCTCTCCACCAGGATAATAGGTTCGAGTTTCGCTTTCGTCCTGGGTTCCGGTCTTTCGCGTGATCGTGGCCGGCTGATCCAGTCCATCGTAGGCGGTTTGCCCGACGAGATCGCCGCCCTGTTTGACCGTCACTCGGTTGTCGTTCAAGTCGTAGGTGTATTCCTCGACGTAATCACCATTGGTCATGGCCTTGACATTGCCGCGGCAATCGTAACCAAAACTCTGGACCGTGCCCTGGGGGTGGCGAATGCTTTGCAGTCGGGAGAGTGGGTCCGGGGTCAGGTCCCACTCCAGCGAGGTCACTTGGCCATTGACCTCGACGCCGTCAATGATGTTGGTTCTCAGAAACTCCTTTTCGTCAAAGGTGTTGCGGACGGTGAGGACCTTGCCGTCGCCTAAAGCCGTTTGCCGGAGGATAGGGCGGCCCTGCTCGTCGTAGGCGAGTTTCTCATCCAACGCTCCGCGCGTAATTTCCGTCGCTTGGAGATTGGCATTGTATTGGAACTGAATAGGCGCGCCTTCGGGCAGAGCGATCGAGCTAGGCCGCCCCAGTTGTGATGCGTAATCGCTGCCGTAGGTGTAGGTGTAGGCGCTATCTCCAAGCTTCCGAGTATTCACCGATCCAGTCGTGAAATCATAGGTGACTGAGACGGTGACCCCGCGAATGTCCGTGTGCGAAGTAAGCTGGCCGTTGTCGTTGTAACTGAAAGTATCCATGCCGGCGTTGCCGTACTGGATCGAGCTCACGGAGCGTCCGTCCGCACTCAACGTATAAGTCCAAACGAAACCATCCGCAGTCGTCTGGGCGCCGGACTTCAGGTTATACCGCGGATCGTACTGGAAGGTTTCCGTGTAACCCGATCCGCCGCGTGGTCCCGGATCCACCGTACGACTCAGGAGATTGCCGCGAGACCGGAACACCGGATCGTTGCTGTCATAGACCATCGTGTCGGAGTTGCCTTCCGGGCGATTGACGAACAAGAGCAGCCCGTCTGGACTGTTGGTGAACAGGGTGGTGGCGTCACACACCGTCTCGCTGGCCACATGACCCCACTTGTCGAACGTGCGGACGACCGTGCTCTTATCGGCAAGCTGCTGGGCCGTGGTCTCGGTGCCCACGTTCGCCGCGCTGTTATCGACGGGGATCGTGAACTTCCCCTGACCGCCGATGCCATCGACCGAGAGCGCGACCGGTTTGCCTGAAGGACCAGAGGTGTTCACCGCGCCAACGATCGGCGTGCCGTTCACCGTAGCGGACACGCTAGCAATCTTGCAGTCTCGATAGCTGTAGAATGTGTGGCTGCGGCCAGCGTAGCCGCCATTCTCGCCATTAACCGGAATGCCAAGTCGGTTGGTCAGGAAACCATCGCTGTCGTATTGAAAGAGCACGTCCCCGCCGGCATAATCCAGCAGCCGGCAGATTTTCCCCTCCACCCGCGGGTTGGCCGTGTTCATGTCCACTGTGGGATCGAAGTCGGGATCGGTGCCCTGCCGGCGACAGTAACCGAAGCGAACGTAGCGCGGCGCCGAAACGGATCGGTCGTCAATCCGCACCAGCCAACCATTGCGGTCGTATTGTAACTCGTGCCGGTTCTTGGGGAACCGGTCAAGAATCGTTTGCAGCTTGCCGTCCCGCGCGTAGCGGAACCGCATGCCGCCTGGTGTCAGCCGCTCAAAAGTGCCTTCCTTAAACTTTACCAGCAGATCGAAGACGCCCTGGCCCGGCGAGGGCAGATAGTAGTCCGAGACTCGATGCTGGTAATCGAAGTCTCTCACCAGCGGATCTTGCGCATAGCCCGGCGGCATATTCGTGCCTCGCCACTGGAAATGGTAGGTCTCGCCCAAACCGGAATGGAACAGCACGTCCTGGCTGCCGGCTATCTGGCTGTCGCCTTTGCTGTCCCGCACCACGAGTGGCATCTGCAACCCCGCCGGGAACGTCAGCGGATCGAGGATAGTCAGCCGCTGGTTGTAGTTGAAGTCCCAACCCACGCCGAAAGGACCTTCATAAGTATCCTGGTTCCCGATCGCGCGCTGGATTTGGATGGGCATACTCGGACTCGGCAAGGCCATGTCCACGGCCTGCACACGCGATTCGCCGCTGTGCGCGCAGATCGTGTGGAACGTCGCATCCATGGGTTCGTAGCCCCCCGCGGGCGGCGGGTTGTCGCCGGTGATGTAGGACCGGTTGACCGTGCGGGCCTTGACGGTGGCGATGGGATAAATGATCTGCCGCTGGGTATCCGCCTGGGCTGTGAAAGGTCCAAACACGACGTTGCGCGATTCGTCGGGATCAATGAACGCGCGCAACCAATAGCCACTAAACAGAATCTCTCGTTCCACTCCGTCATCTGTTTGGATTCGGGCCACGTCGCGCGGCGAGACCGACTCGGTGATCAGGGCGAAGGGACGCGACAGAAACCAATTGTAAAAGACGCTATGCGGATTATTGCTGACGCGGGAGGCAGGCAGCGCCCGGATCGGCGCGCCGCACGGCCGCGGCGTTTGGCCGATAGCTTGTTGGGTGCTGTCCGACACCGCGCGGACCGGGGCAAAACCGCTACCCAGATTCGAGAGAGGCCGTCCGGCTGGGTTTAACGATTCCAGACCCAAGTCAATCTGGGAGTTGGCTAAGTCACCGCCGGGCGCATAGACCACGACATAGTAGTGCAAGGCGGCGTTGGGCGGCTTGTCGGTCGGTTCCAAGTCAGAGGCGAGGCCAACATTCGTGTTGAGATTGGCAGGTGCCAGAGCGGAAAGGTGGCTTGCGCCGCTGAACAACTGTTCCAGCTCCGCGTCCCCTTTCAGGTTCAGCATCGTCGGATCTACCAAAGTCGTGTTGTTGGGGAAACTGACAAATTCCATCTGCGGCGGAGATTGCACCACGGTTCCCCGTCCGCTGTCCGCCACGGCGTGGACACCATAGTCCGTGGTCCCAAAGCTGCGAGTAATCCCGCCGGCCCCGGGAATGACATCCACGATGGCCGGATGCAACTGGCCGGCGGGCACGTTGTTGACCGCGAGCAACGATGGGTCGAGCACCACGGTGTTTTGCGCGCCCGCCAGTTCCAGCAAACCGCCCGAACGCATCGACACGGATTCCATGTCGCCGCCCAGCACCGAAGTGGGAATGGGAATCTTGTTCACCAGCTTCGGTTGTTCCGGCAAGGAGACGTCGAGCACGGCCAGAGTTTGAAGGCCGTTGGTATCCGGCTCGAGTGAAACCAAGGCCGCGTTGATCGTCGTGGGAACGCCGTTAGTCAGAATCTGCAGGTCATCCAAGACGGACACCCAGCGCGGATAGGCACCGGTAAAAGCAAATGCCGCATCGGTCGGCGTCGCCGTGTTGAGCAATTGTTGCCCATTGGCAATGACCGTGCGGTACATCGCCGGGAGGGGCGGACCGGTTGGCGTGTTGTCGGGTGGCACTAGTTGCACGCCGTCTCGCAAGGTGATACCGACCGTCTGCGCGCCGGGGCTGACCGAAAAGTCGAGGATCTTCTGGGTCGTCCCTTGGAGCACGTAGCTAAAGTCCAAACCGAAAAACTGCGGTGGGTGCGTCGGCGGGATGGGGATTTGCTCTCCCGGATCCACATAGTCTCCGTCATTGTTCAAGTCGAGTCCAGGCCGGCCGTTTTGGAACGCCTCCTGTTGGGCCGGACTGGATCCATACCCGAAGATGAGTTCCTGCAAGTTGACAAAGCCAAGCAATTGAATGTCTGCCCCATTTTCCTCGTAAACCAAGTACGGCGGCGCCCAGCGGACCTTGGTGACGGCTGAGCCCACTCGGAAACTGACCATCGGCGAGGCCAGAACCTGTGGGTCCGTTGGATCGCCCATGTTGATCACCCATAGATACTGACCGGGCACGCTGACCGCGGATCCCTGGACGCTTCCAAACGAGGTAAACTGCGTGCCTAGGTCGCCGCCAACCACCACGACCAGATCGTTGGTCTGGATACTGTCCTGGGCGTTGCGCTTGTAACGAAACTGCGGAATGACCACCAAGTCCCGCGGCGCGCCGATCAAATGAAGCGGCGGCTCCGCGTGCGGTTGCAGAGGCCAAGTGATGTCGTAGATATCCAGGAAATTGCCTTGTGGCGCTTGGTCTAGTACATACAACCAGTTGCCACTGATGACGGCGCCGCGCCCATTGAATAATTGGGGCAGCACCGATGTAGCCGGTGGCGCTGTGCGGAAAGTCGTCGTAAAACTGACGGGTGTTGTTGAACTGGGCACTTGATTCAAGGGCTGCGCGGCCAAGTCCCGGATTGACTGCCCGGATAGAGTTAGCTGGAACGTCGTTCCGGCCGGCAGTCCGGGATATTGCAACGCAAGGGTCTGTTGGTCCGAGCTCAGTCGGACATTAGGGACGATCGGCGCGGCCAGGGAAGTCCCGAGGCTGTTGAGGCTGATTCCGGCCAAGTGATTGGTCACATAGGCATCAATCGGCTTGTTGAAAATGATCGTGATTTCTGAGTCCTCGCCGATGAAACCGTTGTCAGGAGGGTCAGTCTCGATGACCACGGGCCCATGCACGTCGTTGGTATCTGGCGCGGGGATGTTGGCCACGGGCGTTGGCGGCACCGGGCCAGTGAAAGCAATCTGGTAGGGAACGCTGACGCTGTTGTCCGCGCCATTGACACCGTTCGGATTGAGGACCAGTACCGTGAGCGTGACCAGCACCGGCTGGTCCACCGTGAGCGTGCTGGTCCAGTGGGTGCTGGTGGGCGTCTGGGTCACGACGGGAGTGGACTGCGTTAGTTGCGGGTTAGTCGCGGGCTGCCCGGTCAGCAAGTTCTCGGTGCCAAGGCTGACTTTGACGCGGATGTTTGGCGCCCCCGACGGTTGTGAGGCATCCACTACCACTTGGCACGGTTGGCCCGCCGCCGGTTGCACCGGCTCGTTGCCGATCTGGACCGAGGGTGGAATTTGATTCGTCACCGCCAACTGGAAGAAGAAGTCCTCGAACACCGCGCCGGCTAGACTTAGTTGTCCCTGCTGGCCCGGCAGCGCGGCGATAGGCGCGATCGGTTCCTGCAGAACGTCCTCAAACAGCGGATGGGTGCAGGTCGCGATATATCTGGCGCCGGCAGCCGGTGCCACGGTGAGGAAGGAGCCGTCCGATCCGCTCGTGGCATAGACCATACCGGGATATAATCGGCCTGGCTCGTTGACCAGCCCTCCGCCTACGAGTGAGACAGTAATGAAGGCCCCGCTAAGCGGCGTGGCGAGATCCATTTCCTTGATTTTCAGTGCTTGGTAGGAAAGTTCCACCAGAGCGCTTCCCAGATTGCCTACGGTGGTGTTGCCAAGGATGGTTGCCGGGAAACCCATCTGTTGCGCGAGTTGGAGTGGCACACCTATGTCCTGGTTTCCGACAATGCTGCCGACTTGCAGATTGTAGATTTGGCTGACCAAGCCGGCCGTCTCTAGTTGCTGGGCGATCTCATAGGGAACCGCCGTCACCTTGCCTTTGATAGTCACCGGCCTCGGACCAAAGAGCAATGGGACGATAACTTGATTGAAGGCGACTTGTGCCAGCAACCCGGCTGACCCGAGCGACGAAACCAGCAAGCCCGTCGAGGTATCCAAGGCGCCCGCGAGAGTTCCAGGAATAGGATCCTTAGGACGATGGCCGCCTGAGCTCTGGCGCCTCTTGAGGGAAATGGCGGGCGATGACTGCGGCACGAACTGCAATTGATCCATGATTTCAAAGGTGGTGACATCCTGGGTGTTCCGGACCAAGGCAACGGCTGCCGCGGCATTGGTCCCCGGCTCATTGGTTGGATAACCCAACGCTGCCAGGTCCACCGGGAAACTCACCTGAATCGGCAGCGTGGGCGGCGGGCCTTCGATGTGTAAATTGAGCGCGCCACCCGCCACGGTGGCGTTGGTCGGCATCACGCCGCCCAGTTGGGTCACCAGCTCATTGGTATTGACCGACACTAACTTGAACTTCGTGCGCGATTGGATGGCGTTCGGCGGCACCGTGACCAACACCGCGCCACCATCTCCGCTCGCCTGCAGTGTGCCGCCTTGCGGATAGAGGCCCACCGAGCCGTCGTCGAACAATTGGCGATTGACCGGCACGTAGATGCGCGTGCCGTTGAGGCTGACAAAGGTGGCCGAGATGAAGTCCTGGGCCTGGCCGCTGACGGCACTGGCAAAGCTGCCGTCAGATTTCGACAGGATGGTGGTCGTCTCACCGGTGCCTTCGTTGACGACGATCACCGGCACGCCCGAATCGGCCGCGCCCGCGGTGCCTTGCACCACCACCAAGTTCTTGTTGGTTCCGGGCACAAACCCCGGAATTTGCGCCACCACGTTGGTATCCACGTTGGTCGCGCCCGGCTCGTAAATGATCAACTGTGCCGTCGCGCTGCGCGCCGACAACGCCACCGTCGCGAAGGTGAACTGGCTCTGGCCTTGCAGCGGGCGGCCCAGGCTGTCAGCGATGTTCGTGGACAGTGCGACGGTGAACTGGCTTGCGGCGTCCAGTTGCCCGTTTGGCAGCAGCGTCAGTGTGGTATTGGCCAAGTCGAGGCTGAAGGTCGCGCCCACCACTTGGTTGCTGCCTTCGAGCAATTGCACCGCATTGCTGACCAGCGTTGCCGGAT
>JAJXTA010000124.1 GCA_021784265.1 bacterium
CCGAAGTCTGACGGTGCCCAGGTCCAGGTCCTGTCGGCCCGGCATGGCGCTACCGAGGAAGCTACGGCGGACTGGGAAGAGAACGCGCGAGCGGAGCTGGTCGTGGAGCCATCGCCCGCTCCGCCCGGTGCGGCGGTCCAGGCGGCCCCGGAGCCAAACAGCGATTGGCAGGATTTGGACGCCGCCTACGAGCGGGCACGCGCCACCGGGATCAGACATCAGGACTTCATGAAATCCCAGGGCCGATTCCGGCTGACGCCTCAAGGCGTCTGGGCTGAGATCACCCTGGCTGAGAGCGCCCAAGCCAGGGCGGGCGACTTTTGGCTCCATCCGGCCCTCCTGGACGCGGCAACGGTCGTGGCGGCGCTGCCCCTGGCCGCCTCCGCCGCGGTTGCGGGGGGCGACGCCTTCATTCCGTTTGTCATCGACCGCTTCCGTGCGGTGGCCTCGCTCCCCTCGCGCTGCTTGCTTCACGCCGGTGTGCCCGTCGCTGCGGGGACAGACACCGACATGTACTCGCAGGACCTGGACCTGTTCGGGCCGACGGGCCGGTGCCTGGCGCGATTCACCCACCTGACCGCCAAGCGGATTCGTAGCACCCAGAGCATCCATCGGCTGGCCGCCGCGCCCGCAAACGCGTCGGCGCCCCCCGAGTCGGCGACGGCGGCCGCGGCCAGCGTGCCGGTGACCCCAGTTCCGCCGGCCGCGGCGTCCCCGCCCCTCCCCACTGCGAGCGGGAGAGACCGGCGGGAGGCGCTCATCGCGGCCCTGGGCCGGTTGGTGGCCGAGATCATCCCCGCCGGCCGCGTCGATGGGGCGTTGGACACCGTGGGTTTCTACGACCTGGGGCTGGAATCGACCGATCTGCTCCGGATCGTCGAGCGGCTGGAGGGGTTGGTTGGCCAACAGCTCTATCCCACCCTCTTGTTCGAGCACCCGACCCTGGCGAGCCTGGCCGAGTATCTCCTCGAGGCGTTGCCGGAGGGCGTGGAGGGCTTGCTCAGCACCCCTGTCGCGGACGGCGCGTCGGCGGCTGTCGGGGCTGCGGGCAGCGGCATCCCGGCTCAGAGCCAGGCGGCGCCGCAACCCGAGAAGGTCTCCGCCGGGACCTTGCCTCCCCCGCCCGCAACCACCGGCGACGGTGTGGCGGTGATCGGCATGAGCCTCCGCTTTCCCCAAGCGCCGGACATGGCCTCCTTTTGGCACAATCTGTCAGTCGGTCGCGACTGCATTGCGGAGGTGCCGGCCGGCCGCTGGGACATGGCCACTTTCTTCGCCCCGGGCAAGGGGCAGCCGGGAAAATCGGCTAGCAAGTGGGGCGGATGGATCGACCACCATGACTGTTTCGATCACCGGTTCTTCCGCGTCTCACCGCGGGACGCCGAGAAAATGGACCCCCAGGAACGGGTTTTCGCGGAGACGGCTTGGGGCGCGGTCGAGGATGCCGGTTACACACCCTCGACGCTCGACACTCTCAAACGGGAAAAGGACGGGGCAGCGGTGGGGGTCTTTGTCGGCGTGCTGTGGACCGAGTATCAGTGTTTTCAGAACCCGACGGCGCAACCCGAGCCGGTGTACGGCCAGTCCTGGCCCTCCTCCATCGCCAATCGGGTTTCCTACTTTTTTGATTTTCACGGCCCGAGTCTGGCGGTGGACACCATGTGTTCCGCCTCGCTGCTGGCCGTACATCTGGCCTGCCAAAGCCTGCGTCAAGGCGAATGCCGCGTGGCGGTGGCGGGCGGGGTCAATCTCTCGCTCCGCCCAACGAAATACCTCCAACTCAGCCAACTGGAGATGCTCTCGACCGACGGACGTTGCCGCAGCTTCGGCGAAGGAGGTGACGGCTACGTCCCCGCCGAGGGCGTCGCCGCGCTCGTCCTGAAGCCCCTGCGCCAGGCTGTGGCGGACGGCGATCACATCTATGGGATCATCCGCGGCTCGGCGGTCAATCACGGGGGCGCGGCGGGCGGCTTCACTGTCCCCACCCCGCTGGCCCAGGCTCAAGTTATCGAGCAGGCCCTCGAGGCCGCCGGCGTCCATCCGCGCACGGTGACCTGTCTGGAAGCGCACGGGACCGGCACCGCCCTGGGCGATCCCATCGAGGTCCAGGGACTCACGCGCGCCTTCGGCCGGTGGACAAAGGATCGGCAGTTTTGCAGTCTCGGTTCGGTCAAATCGAACCTCGGGCACCTCGAGGCCGCGGCGGGAATCGCCGGTTTGACGAAGGTCCTGCTGCAGCTCCATCACGGGCGCCTGGTCCCCTCCCTCCACTGCGAAGCGCCCAACGCCAGAATCCCGTGGCTCGAGACCCCCTTCCGACTCCAGCGCGCGTGCACCGACTGGCCACGCCCCGTCGTGGACTTGGGCCACGGCCCGCAAGTCTGGCCTCGCCGCGCCGGAGTCAGCTCGTTCGGAGCGGGGGGCACGAATGTCCATCTGGTGGTCGAGGAGTATCTGGAGGCGGCACCGCCCCCCACTGCGACGGCAACCCCCGCCGGAGCGGCGTTGCTGGTCATCTCGGCCAAAGGGCGCGAGCAGCTCCGGGCCCAGGCCCGCCAGCTCCGCGACTTCCTGAGCCAACGGGCTGGCGGCGAGCCCACGCCGCGCCTAGCCGACCTCGCTTATACCTTGCGTGTCGGTCGGGTCGAGATGGAACACCGGCTGGCGCTGGTCGCCGCCGACGTCAAGGAGGCGATCGAGCAATTAGACGGGTTCCTGGCCAACGGCAACCCGGGCCGAAGGCTGGCTTGGGGTGCGGTGAGTCCAGAAGGGGCCGCCGCCGCCGCACCCGCCAAAACCGCGCCTGATCCCGACACCAAGCCGGGCCCGCGGACGATCGACGACCTCATGGCCCTCGCTCGCCACTGGGTGCAAGGCGGCCCGGTAGATTGGGCGGCCGCCGGGCCCGGAGCGGTTGGGCGTCGAGTCTCCTTGCCAACCTATCCGTTCGTGCGCGAGCGCCACTGGGTGCCGGAGGTCTCACCCGAGGTGCGGTCGGACGGCGGGACGCGCACCGTGCCCGCTCCAGCGCCGGGTCTGACGTCGCCCGAGCCCAACCGCTCGCCAGCGACCGCGCCGGCGGCCGGGCCGCACCCCGCAGCGGTCTCGAGCGCGACCGACCTTCTGGCCCAGGTCGAGGGGGTTATTGTCAATCAAGTCTCCGAGTTGCTGAAGGTCAAAGCCAGCGACATCAATCCCGAGGCCGACGCCGGTGAGTACGGGTTCGACTCGATCACGATCACTCGCTTCGCCGAACGCCTGAGCGAGCGTTACGGGATCAACATCAATGCCTCGCGGTTCTTCGAGTATCCGACGATCCGGAGCTTCGCCCGCTATCTGTGCGACGAGTTCGGCTCGACTCTGCGCCAGCATTACAGCGCGGGCCCGCGGGCGGTGGTTAGCGCCTGTCCGAACGTGGAACCGCCGGCGTCAGACCAACCCGGGCCATTCCCTACGACCCGAGCGGACGAACCTATCGCCGTGATCGGCATGAGCGGACGGTTTCCCCAGTCACGCGATCTGGATGAGTTCTGGCATAACCTCGTCGTCGCCCGTGACCTGGTCACCGAGGTGCCCGCCAACCGGTGGGATTGGAAGGCTTACTATGGCGACCCCTGGGGGGAAGGTAACCGGACCCGGTGTAAATGGGGCGGTTTCATGCCCGAGGTGGACCGTTTCGATGCGGCGTTCTTCGGCATCTCACCCCGCGAAGCCGAGCTGATGGACCCACAGCAGCGCCTGTTCCTCGAACAGGTGTGGGTGGCGATCGAGTCGGCCGGCCACCGGCCCTCGGCCCTGTCGGGCACCGCCACTGGCGTCTTTGTGGGGGTCGGCACGCGGGACTACAGCGACCTGCTGATCCAGGAGGGCGGTACGGTGGAGGCGCATCAATCCACCGGGGCGGCCCACAGTTTGGTCGCGAACCGAGTCTCGTATTTACTCAACCTCCGCGGCCCCAGCGAGACGGTGGACACGGCCTGCTCCAGCTCCCTGGTCGCCATCCATCGCGCCGTGATGGCGTTGCGCCAAGGTGACTGTACCGTCGCGCTGGTCGGCGGCGTCAACGTGCTCCTCTCGCCGGAGGTCTATGTCGCCTTCAGCAAGGCCGGCATGTTGAGCCCGGATGGCCGGTGTCACACCTTCGACGCCGCCGCCAACGGTTACGTGCGCGGCGAAGGCGTGGGGGTGGTCCTGCTCAAGCCGCTGAGCCGCGCCGAGGCCGACGGCGACCCGATCCACGCCCTGATTCTGGCGTCGGCGGTGAATCATGGTGGTCGGGCAAACTCGCTGACGGCGCCAAACCCCAACGCCCAGGCGGAGTTGGTGGTCACCGCCTACCGGCGAGCGGGGATTGATCCGGGCACGGTGGGCTACATCGAAGCGCATGGCACGGGCACCCAACTCGGTGATCCGGTCGAGATCAACGCCTTGCGGAAAGCCTTCCTGGAGCTGCGGGGCGGCCTTCCCGCCCCACGGCCAGCCTCGTGCGGATTGGGCTCGGTCAAAACCAATGTCGGCCACCTCGAAACCGCGGCTGGCATCGCGGGTTTCCTCAAGGTGGTCCTGGCCCTCAAACACCAGACCCTCCCGGCGAGCCTCCATTTCAATAAGCCCAACCCGCTCATCGAGCTCGACGGCTCCCCTTTCCGTGTCGTGGCCCAAACCGAACCCTGGCCGGCACCCCCGGCCAACAACGGCCGCTCGACGCCACGACGAGCCGGGGTCAGCTCCTTCGGGTTCGGCGGGACCAACGCCCACGTGGTGCTGGAGGAGTACTGCCCGCCGGAGCCGGCGCGCGCCCGCCTCCCGCTGGAATCAACCGGCCCTCACCTGATCCCGCTCTCGGCGCGGACCGACGCGCAACTGCGACGGCTGGTGGAGGACCTGGCGGCGTTCCTCGACCAAGCGGCGGCACCGGCGCCGGCCCTTTCACTCGCCGCGCTGGCGTACACCTTGCAGGTCGGGCGGGAAGCGTGGGAAGAGCGCTTGGCGCTCCTGGCACACGATGTGCCCGAGCTATGCCAGCGGTTGCGGCGGGTCCTGGCCGATCAGGGGCCCCTCCCGGGCGTCTATCGCGGCCACACCCCGACGCCCGTCACCGGCCGGCTCAGTCGGGGCCACGACGCCACCGAGTCGGCGGTGATACCCCTCTGGACCGCCGGGCGATTCGAGGAAGTGGCGGCACGCTGGGTGGCGGGCGCCGCCATCGATTGGCAGGCCCTGCCCCGCCCCACCCCAATCCCACGACTCCGGCTGCCGACCTACCCGTTCGCGGGTGAGCGCTATTGGGCGCCCAAGCCGCGTGCCGCCACCGCTCCGACCCAGCCTGCCCCCGAGCCGCCCAGACCGCTCCATCCTCTCCTGGACCAGGAATGCTCGACGGTGGACGGTCCCCGCTACCGGAAGCGGCTGGAGCCCGGCGAGTTCTTCCTCCGGGACCACCATGTCCGTGGGCAGGGTGTGCTGCCTGCCAGCGCGTTGCTGGAGATGGCTCGCGCCGCGGGCGAACATTTCCTCAAGCAGCCGGTGGACCGCCTCGAGCACGTCGTCTGGTTGCGACCGGTCTTGGTCGAAGCCCCGGCACAAGATCTCTTCCTCCACCTCGTTCCCCAGCCAGACGGGGCTGAGTTCGAGGTGCGACCGGTGGCCGAGGCTGAACGGCAGGTGTACTGCCGTGGCCGGCTCGCGCCGCGATTAGCGCCAACCAAGCCCCAGAAACCGCTCAACCTCGCCGAGCTACGCGCCACACTCCGCGAGGTCTCCACCCCGGCGGCCCTGTATGCGGCCTTCGAGGCCGGCGGTATCCAGTACGGCCCAACGTTCCAGCCCATCAGGGAGTTGCGCGGCGGCGACGACCAAGCGCTGGCACGCTTGGAATTGGCGCCCGACCTCCTGGCCGCGCCGGAGACCTTTGGCCTTCATCCGGCACTCGTGGACGGAGCGTTGCAAGCCGTCCTCGGCGTGGTCGGGTGGCAGCCGAATGGCTCGACAGCACCAACCCTCTACCTGCCCTTCGCTGTCGATGCCGTCGAGATACTCCACCCCCTGCCGGCGACCGGCTACGCTTACGCCCGGCGGGTCGGCGGGACCGCCGCAGACGCCGGTGGCGCCCCGGGTCGGAGCGTGACCATGAACGTCGTTCTCGCGGACGAAGCCGGCCTGGTCTGCGCCAGTCTGACCGGGGTCACCTTCCGCGCGGTGCGTCCGGAGAGATCACTGACCCAGCCCCCCACCCCGGCTGCGGAGGACGAGAACCGATCCAGTCTGGCCTTTTTTGCACCGCGCTGGCGGGAAACGGGACCGGCAATCGCGGACGCCGGCGCGTCGCCCACGCCACCATCGGTGTTGCTGTTCGACGACTCCGGAGCGCGTGAAGCGGCCTGGCGGCGTACCGCCGCTGAAGCCGGATGCACGGCGTGGACGCTGATTCGTGTGGCAGGGGGCAACTCCTTCGCCCAGAAAGACACCGAGCATGCGCAGCTCCGCCTCACCCAGCCCGAAGACTACGTCCAGCTCCTGACCGCCCTCGTCAAAGAAGGCCGGCTGCCCGCGTTGATCGTCTGGGTATGGCCGGACCCGGCCGCGACCGTCGGTGAGCCCACGGGGCAACGGCCTGAATCCAACGGGTCGGTGGGCGCCTCGAAGGACCTTTTGCCACTCTTCTACCTGGCTGGGGCCTTGGCCCGGACGGCGTTGCCAGGGCCGGTGCGGCTCCTCACGCTCTTCCGCAGGAACTCAGCGGCCGACCGTCCGTTGGCCACCGCCGCGCATGCTTTGGGCCAGACCCTGGCCCGGGAGGCGCGCGGGGTCAGTTACGTCGGAATCGAGGTGGCCAGCCCCGCGCTGGACCACGCCGGTGAATTCCGACTCTGTTGTCGCGAGGCTCAGGCCCCCGCGGGGCGCATCCCCGAGGTCCGATACGCCGAGGGCCGACGCTGGGAACGCGAATTGGCGCCCGTCTATCCTCCAGAGCCGCCGGCGGCGGCGACCTCAGCCTTGCGCCCGGAGGGCGTGTACTGGGTGACGGGCGGTCTTGGCGGCGTCGGATTGCGGCTCGCCGAGTTCCTCGCCCGCCGCTGCCGCGCCCGACTCGTCCTGACGGGGCGTTCGGCCCTCAAGCCGGCGCAAGCGCAGGCGTTGGAAGACCTTCGAAGGGCGGGGGCGACGGTCGAGTACGTCCAGGCTGATGTGGGTAAGCCGGCGATGACCCGCCGCGTGGCGCACCTGATCGTGCAACGCTTCGGCACCCTGCACGGGCTTATCCATTGTGCAGGCGTGTTGCGGGATGCCCTCTTGGTGCGGAAGGAACCATCCGCAATACTGGAAGCGTTGGCGCCCAAGATCG
>JAJXTA010000125.1 GCA_021784265.1 bacterium
CCGGACCTTGTCCAGGACCCCGTTGACGAACTTGCCGCTGTCCTCGGTCGAGTATTTCTTGGCGATATCGACCGCCTCGTTGATGCTGACGACCGGGGGGATGTCCTGCCGATGGCGCATCTCGTAGATCGCCAGGCGCAAGATGTTCCGGTCCACCGCGGCCATGCGGTGCAGCTCCCAGTTTTTGGCATGGCGCTTGATTTCCTCGTCCACCTCGCCGCGGTGCTCGAGCGTGCCCCGGATCAACGGCTCGGCAAACTGGCGGACCGCCACCTCGGCGGCGGTGGGCGGTGGCAACTCGACTTTCTCCCCCCAGTGGGCTTCCCCTTTTTCGTCCGCAATCGCCGCGGCCCGTTGCGACTCCCAAAAACGGGCCAACGCACCCTCCAGGTCCTCTGGTGGGTTCAAGTCGTACTGAAAGAGAAACTGCACGGCGCGCTCGCGCGCCTCCCGGCGTGTGCCCATACTGCGCGGAAGATTAAGGAGAACCCGCGGCCGCGCAAAGGAAATCTACGCCGCGGGCGTAGGGAAGATTCGGACCGGCCCTTGGGGCAACGGCGGCGGCGGTCACGCTGGGCGTTCGGGGGAGGCGGGCGGAGGGCCAGCAGCAGCCTCGGGCGCGGGTGAGCCTCGCCGGGCATCCAGGAACGCGCGCAGCTCGGCCGCCGCCTTGCCGCCAAAGCCAGGCAAGGCGGCGATCTCCTCGACCGTGGCCGTCCGGAGGCGCTGGACCGAGCCAAACCGCTTCAGCAGGGCGGCTTTGCGCTGCGGACCGATCCCCGGGAACTCATCCAGGAGACTCTCCGACACGCGTTTGAGGCGCAGTTGGGCGTTGTAGGTGTTGGCGAACCGATGGGATTCGTCCCGCACCCGCTGGAGGAGCTTCAGCGCCCCGGAATCGTGGCTCAACCGGAGGGGTTGTCCTTCTCCCGGGCGGTAGATTTCCTCGAACTCTTTGGCCAGGCCGATGATTGGGAGGTGACTGAGACCCAGCTTGGCCAGTTCGGCGCAAGCCGCCCCCAGTTGGCCCTTGCCCCCGTCGATCACGATCAGATCCGGCAACCGCCCCGTGGTCCCCGCCGGCGGTTCCTCCGGGCGGGCGGGCGTGGGGGCGGACGCGGGGAGCGCCGCCGCCGCCTCCCCAGGGTTGGGCGGTCGGGCACCCTCGCGCAGCAGCCGCGAGTAGCGCCGCCGCACCGTCTCGGCCATGCACGCAAAGTCGTCCTGGCCCACCACGGTCTTGATCCGGAACCGGCGGTAGTTGGCCCGATCCGGGCGCCCCTTGCGGAACGCGACGAGGGAGGCCACGGCGAAGGTGCCGCTGATGTTCGAGATGTCGAACCCCTCGATGCGCTCGGGTGGCGCGGGCAGACCGAGCACCTTCGCCAGCTCGACCCGCTCCGTCTCCGGGTCCAGCGCGACGGGCAGCGTATAGGGGAGGCGGGGAAACGTGCGGGTCTTTTCCGTGGTGCGGCGGAGGTCGGCGAGCAGATCGCGCAGTTGCGCGGCCTTTTCGAACTCGAGAGCCGCCGCGGCCTTCCGCATCTCCGCCGCCAACTGGGCCTCCATTTCCGCGCACTGCCCGGCGAGAAACTCACAGGCGGCGAGCACTTGGCGCTGATAGTCCTCGCGGGTGACATTGCCCACGCACGGGGCGGTGCAGACCTTCAGGTGGGCATAGAGGCAGTGCTTGTAGTCCTCCGCGCCCGGGGTCAGGGGGCGGCAACCGCGGAGGTTGAAACGCTGCCGCACCAGCGTCAGGGTCCGACGCAACGCCCCCGAGCTGACAAAGGGCCCGAAGTACCGCGCCCCATCCTCCTGCCGCAGGCGGGTCAGGGTGAACCGCGGGATGGGATCGTGCAGATTCACCTTCAGGAGAAGGAAGTGTTTGTCGTCCCGGAAACTGATGTTGTAACGGGGCTGAAACTCCTTGATGAGCTTGCCTTCCAGCAGCAGCGCCTCCGGCTCGCTCCGGACCTCGTGGACGGCGAAGTCGTGGATCGCCTCCACCAGGGCGTTGAACTTCAGGTCCCACCCCAACCGCCGGGAGGGATGAAAGTACTGGCTGACCCGCCGGCGCAGGTCGCGCGCTTTGCCGACATAGATGACCGTGCCGAAGCGGTCTTTCATCAAATAGACCCCCGGTCGGTGCGAGACCTGGCTCAGCTTGGCCCGGATCTGTTCGGTCACTGGCATCTGGCCACAGGATAGCCCAGGGGGCGGCAAGTTGCACGCCGGCGGGGGTGGGTGCGGACGGCCCCATGGCCCGCACCGTCGTCACGCGTGGGCGGGCGCCCGAGCCTCGGCGCGGCGGGGTGCTCTGGGCCCCGCCCGGGTCGGCCCGGTCACGGTTTGGCCGCCGGATTCTCCATGAAGGCGTAGCAAGCCATGTGGCAGATGCCCATGTGCGCGTCCTCGACCCGGCCATAGTGTTGGGAGTCGATGACGATGACTTGCTCCGCCAGCTCGGCCAGCCGGCCGCGCTTGGCCCCCACCAAGGCAATCGTGCGCACCTGGTGCTTGACCGCCCAATCGACGGCCTTGACCACGTTCGGGGAGTTGCCGCTCACGCTCATGACCAAGGCCACATCGCCCGCGCGGGCGTAGTTCTCGAGTTGGCGGACGAAGACATCCTCGTAGGCGTAGTCATTCCCCAGGGCGGTCAGCCAGCTTACGTTGTCGTTGAGGGAGAGGACGCGAAAGCGGCGGCCCACCGCGTCGGACGAGCCCTTGCCCAGGTCGGTGGCAAAATGGGAGGCGTTGGCGGCGCTCCCCCCGTTGCCGAAGACGAAGATCTGACGATCTTCCCGGAGCGCGCGGCGGAGGGTCTCGATCACTTGGGCCACCGCCGGCACGGGGATCGAGTCCAAGGCGGCTTTCTGGCTCTGGATGTACTTTTGGATCCAATCGTTCATGCGGCGGAGGATGGAAGAACGGGGCCCGGTTGAACAGCAGTTTTGGCGGACTCCCCCACCCAGGGGCGGAGATCAGCGCGCCCCGGAAACCGGGCTTGACGCCCCCGGGCGGTGGGCGGTAAATAAGTCTGTCTGAAAAGCAGCCAGGCTGCTCGTACGCAGGGCCGTGGTGGTTCAGGCATTCGGTGCGATGAAATCACTGCAACGGCTTCGATCTCGGGCTTGGCTCTGCGAGGCGCGCTGTCCGTATTGTCGGTCCATGGACACGCGCGTGCGATGGGCGCACCCTGCGAACCTCTGGCGGCTGCCGGCGGCGCTGGTCAATCTGCTGATCAGCATTGAAATCCGGGGCCTGCGGATGCGATGCCGGAGCTGCAAACACCGCTTCACTACCTGATCCGGCGCGCACCCCAACGCACGCCGGGGCGCTCCGCCAGGAGTCACTCGACCGCCTTCGCCAGGGCGTCCAGCACGAGCCGCGGAGTGAGCACCGCGGGCAGGACTTGGGGCGGTTGGGCCGATTGGCGCGAGAAGACCAAGACCAGCGGAACCCCAGCCCGGCCATAACGTCTCAATTCCGCCGCGATGGCGGGCGAGGGGTCGGTGTCATCGGCGCGGAAGGCAACGGCATTGATCGCCTGGAGTTTGGCGCGCACCGCGGCCACATCGATGGCGAACTTCTTGTTGGTTTTGCACGTGAAACACCAGCGCGCCGTAAAATCCACCAACACAGGATGCCCCTGGTTCCGGGCCGTTTCGACAGCCTCCGGACTCCAGCGGCGCCAGCGGATGCCCTCGGGAGAATCCTGGACGACCTCCGTGCTGGTCGAGAGCGGGGTCGGGTGGCGCCAATGCAACTGCCCCTCCAGGATGAAGCCGTAGCCGCCGCCCACCAACAGGAAACAGAGCGTCGCGGCGAGCGGTTTGCGCCGGTCACCGCGCTGGACGAACTCACCCCACGTCCAGGCGGCTAACGCCAGCAGCACCAGCAACACCCCCAGCCAGAGGGTGGCGCCGTCGCCAAACGGTGGGGTGGTGAGGTCGAACAACCAGATGGCGGTGGCCAACATGGGGAACCCCATCCCGACCTTGAACCGCGCCATCCAGGGCCCCGGTTTGGGCAGCAGTCGCAACCAGGCCGGATGCCAGCTTAAGGCCACATAGGGAGCGGCCAAGCCGAGCGCGGTCGTCACGAACATCAGGACGATGATCAGCGGGGATTGGGTGAAGGCAAACCCCAGGGCCACCGTCAGAAACGGGGCCGTGCAGGGTGTCGCCAACGCGGTCGTGAGCACGCCGTTAAAAAAGGCGCCCACGGTTCCTTCCTTGCCGGCCCAAGCGGCGGCGGCCCCCATCGCGCTTCCCCCGAGATTGATCTCGAACAGGCCGAACAGGTTCAGCGCCACCAAGGTGACCAACACGGTCAGCGCGAGGCGGAAGTAGGGGTTTTGCATTTGCATCCCCCAACTGGCCGCCCCGCCGGCCCGCTGGACACCGATCACCATCGCCGCCAACGCCAGGAACGAGACCACGACGCCCAAGCCGTACATCGCCCCCAGCCGGCGCACGCGCTGGGGCGCCTCCTTGCTCTGTTGCACGAAGCTGAGGATCTTCAGGGCGATGACCGGCAAGACACACGGCATGACGTTCAAAATGAGCCCGCCCAGAAACGCCAAGCCGAGCATCACAGCCAGGGAACCACCAGCCGTGGCGGCCACACCCCCAGCCGGGGAGTGGGGCACGGAGCCGACGGAACCGCCGCCCGGGTTCAAGCCCACCTCGAAGGCGCGCAGCGGCTGGGAGCCGGTGGCGGGTTGGAGCAGCAACCCGGAGACCTCGAGGGGCAAGGCTTTGCCCGACTGCTTCGCGGTCACTTGCAGCCGGAATCGCCCCGGGTTCGCCGGCAGGATCGTCGTCGCCGGCTTAATCTCATAGTCCGGACCCCCATAGGGCAAGAACTGCGTGGGGCGGAAACCCTGCCAGGCCACACCCTCAATCATCAACGGCGTGGCCTCCGGGCTGGCTGGTTTGCCCCACGCCGCCCGGGCTTCCAGGGCGGGATTGGATCGGACGACGCGCTGCTCCCAGGTGGCCAGCAGCGATGCGGCCGCGGAAGGGGAGGTGCTGGTACCGACGTCCAACGTGGCACTAACGGTCGCATCCCCGGGAACACACAACTGCGCGCATTCCAACCAGGAGACGTTCGCCTCGAGATGCTTCGGCCCCGGGGCGAGGTCCGGCGCCAAGTGCAAGGGCACCAACAAGACCGTCTCGCCGCCGTAAACGTAGGTCGTGAGGTCGGACGCGGTGATCGTTTCGGGCGGGGGCCATTGGACTTCGCCGGCGGTGATGCCAGGCGGCAGGTGCCACTCGATGCTCGTCGCGATACCCGACTCTCCCGGGTTCCGCCAATAGACATGCCAGCCCGCCGTCATCTGGAGGCGTATGCCCGCCAGGACCGTCGTGCCGGGCCGCGCGGCGGCGGCGGATAAGAGCAGTGTGGCGGTGGTCGCCGACGCGCCGTGCGTCAGCGACAGCAACCCGGTCAACCAGAGGCCGACCGCCGTGACGAGGCCCCACGCCGGACGCGCCCAGCCGCGCCGGCGCACCGGTCCGCCGGGGTCCCGCCGGGCCGGGCTCACCGCGGCCTCGATGCCGCCGAGATTCTCCCGGAACTCGCCGACCCGAGAACCCGAGGTTAGGCACCCTGATTGCATACGCAACGGAACACTACCACGCGCTTTGACCCGACTCAAAGCCCCAACTGCGCGCCGGAATCCAAGCACGGCCGCCGAGCCCTGGCCGAGGGGGCCGGCCCCGCGCGTTGACTTGTCCCTGGGCGTGGAGTATCCCTCAGCCATGAGCGTTGTATGGGGTGGCGGCGGCCGGCTCCGAAGTGGCATCGCCGTGATGGCACTGGCCTGGGCGACCGGTGCCGGATGGGCGCAGAATCTGCTGCCAAACCCGGGATTCGAGGCCGGCACAGACCAACCCGCCGGGTGGCACTTGGCCGAGGGAGCAGGCCGGTGGAACGAACCCGGCTACACCGGTCACCGCGCCCTCACCGTTCAGGGCACGGGTGAGGACTCGAGCGTGTGGCGCACGGCTCCGTTGCCGCTGGGGGCGGGACGGCTCTTCTGCCTGCGCTTTTACGGTCGGCGGCTGGCCGGGGCGAGTGGGGGAACCGGGGTGGCGGGCACCAGCCGCGTGAATCGCGGTTTTCCCCTCACCGAGACCTGGTCGGAATACCGTTTCATCTTCATCACCCCCACGGATTTGGCCGCCGATTACGCGCGGCTGGGCCAGTGGCATCTGCGCGGCCAAGCCGGGTTCGATGACGCCCAATTGGCGCCGGTGGAGGCGGTCTCGGCGCGCTTCGCGGGCGGGTTGGAGCTGGGCGAAGGCGAAAGTATCCGCGAGGGGGTGTATCGGTTTCACCCCGATTTCAACTGGGAGGGGGCCAACTACCATCGCCCGCTGGCCACGAACCGAGCCGGCTTCAATTCGAACCGCTGGTTGTTCTCGCCCGGAGCGGAGATCGTCTATCGCCACCGGGTGAGCGGCTGGGTGCAGCAGAGCGGCAAGGTCCACGTGCAGCTCGGCTACTACCAAGCGGGGCGGCTCCGGATCGAGGCGAGCCGGGACGGTCAGCGGTGGGTCACGGTGGGCGAATTCGACGGCCAACACCCGGGGGGCTCGGCGCCCCTCCCGGCGACGCTCTTCCCGGCGGACGAAATCCAGGTGCGGCTGGCGCAGGCGGGGCCTGGTGCGGGCTTTCAACTCGAGGACTACGCCTACGAAGCGCCCTTGGCGGGCAACCCGCCGGCGGCGGAGGGCGCAACCCATTTCTTGGAGGTGACCGAGCACCGGCCGGGGTTGGCGGTGGAACCGACCCAAGCCCAGGGACCTGATCAAGACGGGGTGTGGCGCTTTGACTTTCGTTTGGTCAACCAGTCCGACCGTCCCCTGCGATTGCAAGGCGAGAGCGCGGCGGGGCCGGGCCTCGAGCCGCTGACCAACCACCCGATCCGTTTGGCAGTGGGGCAAGCAGAACCGTATCGGGTGACCTGCCGCATTCCGACGCCCGGCGACCACGAGGTCACGCTGGCCCTGCGCGGCGAGAAAGGCACGACTTGGTTCCTGGCCCGGACCAGGGTCTTCGCCGGTTTTCTGGATGATCGGCGCCCCGGCTATCTCCTCGCCACCCGCCAACATCTGGCGGTGTGGTGGTGCGAGAGTGGTTGGAAGGTCGGGCGAGACCGCGGCCTACCCCCGCCGCCGGAGGAGGACTGGGCCAAAGCCGTCAGCGTGACCGCCGCGCGGGGTGAGTATGAAGCAGCCCAGGTGGTCCTCCGGCCGGCCAAGGAGGGCCTCTTGTCCGCCGCCAGTGTC
>JAJXTA010000126.1 GCA_021784265.1 bacterium
TCCGATCTGGGAGGCTCACCCCGAGTGCCAACGTCCGAAACCGTGCACCGGGGAGGTGACGCCGCAGTCCGTGGGAGGCCAGGGCGGTGGTGGGCCGCGGCCCCGCGCGCCGGCGGGCCTAGCCCAAAAAGGCCCCGTGGACGGCCCGCAGGGCGTGGTCGCCTTTGGCCAGGTCGATGACAACCGAGACCTTGATCTCGCTGGTGGAGATCATGTCGATGTTGACGCCTTCGTTGGCCAGAACCGCGAACATCTTGGCGGCGGCGCCCGAATGGCTGCGCATGCCCACCCCGACCATCGAGAGCTTGGCGATGGCCTCGTTGGTCGTGGCGTCGCGGTAGCCGATCTCCCCTTTGAGGGCGTCGATCACCTTGCGGGCCTTGAGCAAGTCGGGTTTGTCCAGGGTGAAGGAGAGATCGGTGACCGGGGCGCCTTCGCCATGACTGACGTTCTGCACGATCATGTCAATGTTGATGGCGGCGTCGGCCAAGGCTTGGAAAATCCGCGCGGCGACCCCGGGCCGATCCGGGACGCCCACGACGGTGACCTTGGCCTGGTTCTTGTCGATCGAGACGCCGCGGATCACGACATCTTCCATGCTCTTGGTCTCTTCTTTCACGATGGTTCCTGGGTTGTCGTTCATACTGGAGCGGACCTCGAAGACCACGCCGAATTTCTTGGCGAACTCGACGGATCGCAGTTGCATGACCTTGGCCCCCGCCCCGGCCAGCTCGAGCATCTCGTCGTAGGCGATTTCGTCGAGTTTGCGGGCGGTGAGGACCAGGCGCGGGTCGGCGGTATAGACGCCATCGACGTCGGTGTAGATCTGGCACAGGCCGGCCTTGAGGGCGGCGGCCAAGGCGATGGCGGTCAGGTCCGAACCGCCCCGCCCCAGCGTGGTGATCTGGCCTTCGGGGGTTTGGCCCTGAAAGCCGGCGACGATGACCACCGAGCCCGTCTCGAGCAGGGCGTGGACTTGCTTGGGGGTGATGTTCTTGATCTTGGCCTTGGTGTGGACGCCGTCGGTCACGATGCCCGCCTGGGCGCCGGTCAGGGAGGCCGCCGGCACTCCGATGGCTTGCAAGGCCATCGCTGTCAGGGCGATGGTGGTTTGCTCCCCGGTGGCCAGGAGCATGTCCATTTCCCGCTCGCTGGGCAGGGGCATGATTTCCTTGGCCAACTTGATCAACCCGTCGGTCACCCCGCTCATGGCCGAGACGACGACCACCAAGCTGTCACCCCGGGCACGATAGCGCGCCACGCGGGCAGCCACGTTCTTGATCCGCTCGGTGTTGCCGACTGAGGTGCCACCGAATTTTTGAACAATCAGAGCCATGTGAGAAGAGGCGCGGTTGAGGGCGTGGCCGGGCCGGTCGGGGACGCCGGCCGACGCCGGAAGCTGGGTCGCTATTCTAATTGCTCGACCCGCAGCATGACCGGCGGGGCCTTGACCACGCGCAAGCGCCCCATCTGGCCCAGCGCCTTAGCCATCGCGGCGTTGGGCGCATCGTGGATCATGAGGATGAGCGGCACGCTTTCTCCCTCGTGCCCCTCAGGCTGGAAGACGGAGGAGATGCCGATCTTGGCCCGGCCGAGAATGGCGGCGATCTGGGCTAAGACCCCGGGGCGGTCCACGACACTCAACCGCACATAGTAGCGCGAGACCGCCTGGGCAATGGGCAGGGCGGCCCCGGCCCGTTCGTGCGGCACGAAGGGGGGCACGCGGCTGGGGGTGCCGTGTTTGAGGTCCAGGGCGGCATCGGCCAGATCACTGAGCACGGCGCTGGCGGTCGGGTCTTGCCCGGCCCCGCGGCCATAAAACAGCGTGTCGCCCACCACGTCGCCGCGCACGAAGACGGCGTTGAAGGCGTCGTTCACGCTGGCCAAGACATGGGTGTTGGGAATCAAGGCCGGGTACACCGCTACCTGCACCAACGGACCCGACCCGCGCGCGGCGGGCCGGGCCAAACCGTCCAAGCGCTTCACCACCCCCAGGAGCTTAATCGTGTAGCCAAGCTGCGCGGCAAACTGGATATCCCACTGCGACAGCCCCCGAATCCCCTCGACGTGGATGTGCCGGGGGCTAACCCAGAAACCGTGGGCGAGGGAGGCGAGGATCCCGATCTTATGCAGCGAATCGTGGCCGTCGATATCCAGCGAGGGCTCGGCCTCGGCGTACCCCAGCCGCTGGGCCTCGGCCAACATGTCGGCGAACTCCGCGCCCTCCCGCTTCATGCGGGTGAGGATGTAGTTGCAGGTGCCGTTGACGATCCCGTAAAGGCGCTCGATGCGGTTGCCTACGAAGCCCTCCCGGAGGGCTTTGATGATGGGGATGCCGCCGGCCACGCTGGCCTCGTAGTAGAGGTTGGTGCCCGCGGCGGAGGCGGCGGCGAACAGCTCTTCGCCGTGGGCTGACAGCAGGGCCTTGTTGGCGGTCACCACCGGTTTGCCCGCGCGCAAGGCGGTGAGGATGATCTCCCGGGCCACCGTCGTCCCGCCCGCCAGCTCGGCCACCAGTTGCACCTGAGGGTCGAGCACCACCGTCCGCCAATCGGTGGTGAGGAGCGCCTCGGGGATCGGCACCGAACGGGGCTCGTCGAAGGCCTTGACCGCGATCTTCCGCAGCTCGAGGCGCACGCCGATGCGCGAGGCCAGCAGCGCCCCGTTGTGCCGAAGCGCCTTAAACACGCCCCCGCCCACCGTGCCACCGCCGATCATGCCCAAGTTCACCTGCTGCATAAGGGAGGGCAACAGTGCCGCGAATCCGGGCGGGCGACAATGAATTTTTGCGGGCGCTGGAGGCTTGACAGCGCACGGGAGCGACTTCTACATTCGCCGTTCCTTAACTGACTGAGGGTCACCCACGGCGGGAGACGCCCCGCCCCGAGGGTGGAAGTGTCGCGGTTCGAGTTCGCAGAGCGCATGAATACAGGCAAGATTGTCCAAGTGATCGGCCCGGTGGTCGATGTCGAGTTCGCCGCCGGGTTACCGGCGATTTACAACGCCCTGACGGTCGAGTACGAGCACCTGGGCCATCTGACCAAGCTCACCCTGGAGGTCCAGCAGCATTTGGGCGACAACTGGGTCCGCGCCGTCGCCATGTCCACCACCGAGGGCCTCAAGCGGGGCTACCCGGTGTCCGATACCGGCGCGCCCATCTCGGTGCCGGTCGGCGAGGCGGTGATGGGCCGGGTGCTCGATGTGACCGGCAACCCGGTGGACGAGCGGGGCCCGGTCCGGGCCGAGCGGTTCAACCCCATTCATCGTCCGCCGCCGGCGCTGGTCGATCAATCGACCTCCCCGCAGGTGTTGACCACGGGGATCAAGGTGATCGACCTGATTTGTCCCTTTCTCAAAGGGGGCAAGGTCGGGGCCTTCGGCGGGGCCGGCGTCGGCAAGACGGTGGTCATCATGGAGCTGATCAACAACATCGCCAAGCTCCACGGCGGGGTCTCGGTGTTCGCCGGGGTCGGCGAGCGCACGCGCGAGGGGAACGACCTCTACCATGAAATGTCCGAAGCCGGGGTGATCAACCAGAAGGACCTGGGGCAGTCCAAGATCGCGCTGGTTTACGGCCAAATGAACGAGCCGCCCGGCGCTCGCCTGCGCGTCGGGCTCTCCGGCTTGGCCATCACCGAGTACTTCCGCGACGAGCGCAACCAGGACGTGCTGTTGTTCATCGACAACATTTTCCGCTTCTCCCAAGCGGGTTCGGAGGTGTCGGCGTTGCTGGGCCGCACCCCCAGCGCCGTGGGCTATCAGCCCACCCTGGCCACCGAGATGGGCGAGCTCCAGGAGCGCATCACCTCCACCAAGAAGGGCTCCATCACCTCCTTCCAGGCGGTCTATGTACCCGCGGACGATCTGACCGACCCGGCCCCAGCCACCACCTTCGCGCATCTGGACGCCACCATCGTGTTGGAGCGCTCGATTGCCGAGTTGGGGATTTACCCGGCGGTGGACCCCCTGGCCAGCACCTCGCGCGCCTTAGCCCCGGAGATCGTCGGTCCGGAACACTACGAGGTGGCCCGCGGCGTGCAGCGGGTGCTCCAACGCTACAAGGACCTCCAAGACATCATCGCCATCCTGGGCATGGACGAACTGGCGCCCGATGATAAGCTCACGGTCTTCCGCGCTCGGAAGATTCAGCGGTTCCTGAGTCAGCCCTTCTCGGTGGCGGAAGTCTTCACCGGGCGGCCGGGCAAGCAGGTGCCCGTGGCCGAGACCGTCAAGGGCTTCAAAGAAATCCTCGAGGGCAAACACGATGAGGTGCCCGAGGGGAATTTCTACATGAAGGGCGGCATCGCGGAGGTCCACGAGGGCTAGGCAGCCCCCTTGCCGCATGGCCAGCACCCTCAAGCTCGAGATCGTCACTCCGGAAGGCACCGCCTGGTCGGAGCAGGTCGAGATGGTGACCCTCCCCGGGCTGGAAGGGGAAATGGGGATCTACCCCGACCATGTCCCCTTGATGACCCAGGTGGTGCCCGGGGAGATCATCGCCCGGCGGCACGGGGAGGACTATTTCCTGGCCGTCGGGCCGGGCTTCGTGGAGATCACCGGCGACCACGTGTCGATCCTCACCGATATGGCGATCAAAGGGGATGAGCTGGACGATGCCAAAGCCGAGGAGGCCTGCAAAGCCGCCGAGGTCCGGCTCCGCGAGCGGCTCGGCCAGGAGGAAGCCGCCGCGGTGGTGGCGGCGGTGTTGCGGTCGGTCCTCCATCTGCGCGGGCGCCGCCACCCCCGACATTAGCGGTCGGCCGTTGCACCCACGGCCCCTGGCCGCGCTCCCGCGATCCGCTCCGCGCGCCTCGCGTTGCTTCGGAGGTCGTCTCTACCCGCCGCCGTGCCCCGCCTTGGCCGCGGCGTTTTTTTGGCTTGGTGGAACCCAGCGTTTATGGTGAACAATGGCGGGCAACGGCGGCGGCGGCGCGAAGAGCGCCTTCGGCCTGAACCCTGAAGCTGTAGAACCATGACGATGCTCGGAAAATGCAATACGGATCACCCGGCGGTGTTGGGCTGGGTGAGGGAGATGACCGACCTCTGCCAGCCAGACCGGGTGTTTTGGTGCGACGGGTCGGAAGCGGAGAAGGCGGCGCTGACGGAGGAGGCGGTGGCGCAAGGGGTGCTGCTCAAGCTCAACCCGGCGAAGCTGCCCGGCTGCTACTACCACCGCTCCAACCCCAATGATGTCGCCCGGGTCGAGCAGTGCACTTACATCTGCACCGAGACCCAAGAAGAGGCCGGGCCCACGAATAACTGGGCGCCGCCGAAAGAGATGCGGCAAAAGCTGCTGGCCATGGCGCGGGGGGGCATGCGCGGCCGGACGATGTACGTGATCCCCTACCTGATGGGACCGGCGGGGTCGCCGCTGGCCAAGGTGGGCTTCGAGTTGAGCGACAGCGTGTATGTGGCCCTGAACATGCGGGTGATGACCCGCATGGGGCAGGTGGCCTACCAGCATTTGGGCCACGGGGAAGACTTCAACCGGGGGCTGCATTGCATGCTGGACATTCATCCCGAGCGCCGGTTCATCTGCCATTTTCCCCACGAGAATCTTATCATCTCCGTAGGTTCAGCTTATGGAGGCAACGTCCTGCTCGGCAAGAAGTGCCTCGCCCTGCGCATCGGCTCCTACCTGGCCAGCCGCGAAGGCTGGATGGCCGAGCACATGCTCATCCTGGGCGTCGAGGCCCCCACCGGCCAGAAGACCTACGTGGCGGCCGCCTTCCCCAGCGCCTGCGGCAAGACCAACTTCGCCATGATGATCCCCCCACCCCATTTCAAGGGCTGGAAAATCTGGACCGTGGGCGACGACATCGCCTGGATGAAACCGGGCCCCGACGGCCGGCTCTACGCCATCAACCCGGAGGCGGGCTACTTCGGCGTCGCGCCGGGCACCAACTACAAGTCCAATCCCAACGCGATGAAGACCATCGCGCGCGACACCCTCTACACCAACGTGGCGCTGACCCCGGACCTGGACGTGTGGTGGGAGGGCAAGGACGGCCCCCCGCCGTCCACCTGCACCGACTGGCAGGGCCGCCCTTGGACGCCCGCCTCCAAGGAGAAAGCCGCCCATCCCAACAGCCGGTTCACCGCCCCCATGGCCAACAACCCCATGCTCGCCCCCGAGGTCAACGACCCGCAGGGCGTCCCCATCAGCGCCTTGATCTTCGGCGGGCGGCGGGCCTCGACCCTGCCGCTGGTCTTCGAGAGTTTCGATTGGATTCACGGGGTGTTCGTCGGTGCCACCATCGGCTCCGAGACCACCGCCGCCGCCGCCGGCACCCTCGGCCAGGTCCGCCGGGATCCCATGGCCATGCTCCCCTTCTGCGGCTACAACATGGGCGATTACTTCCGCCATTGGTTGCGGATGCGCAAACGGCTCAAATACCCCCCGCGCATCTTCCACGTCAATTGGTTCCGCAAGGACGCCGCCGGCAATTTCCTCTGGCCCGGTTTCGGCGAGAACATGCGCGTCCTCAAATGGATCCTCGACCGCTGCGCCGGCGGCGCCCACGGCCATGAGACCCCCCTGGGCTGGGTGCCGGGGCCGGAGGACCTGGACCTCGGAGGCATGGATGGCTTCACGCCCGAGCACCTGACCCGCGCCCTGGCCATCGACGCCGAAGAATGGCGCCGCGAGCTGGTCTTGCAGGAGGAACTGTTTCTCAAGCTCTATCCGTACCTGCCCAAGGAGATGATCTTCCAACGGGAACTGCTGGTGGCCCGCCTGTAACCCACCGCGCGGGTGGCGGCCCCCGGCCCCGCGGCGCGCCTAAATATTAGAAATACTAACTATGCCGAATCCGCAAACTGACCTCACCCGCCGCCCCCCGCGCGGCCCCCGCGTCCGCTTGGGCGGCTTCGCACTCCTCCCCCGCATGCTCGACAAAGCCCGCGCCCTCCTCGCCGGCCTCCAGGGCGACTACAAATACGCCTGTCCGCTCGACCAGCGGTTCCTCGACTTCGCCGGCATCGATCCCGACGCCCTCAAGGCCCAACTCGCCGCCGGGCTGGGCGACGGCGACATCCTCCGCTGGGTCCGCCAGCACTCCAAGACCCAGCCCCACCCGGCCACCATCGAGGCCTGGTCCACCCTGGTGGAACGGCAGGCCCCGGCGGACCTCAAGTCCCGGCAGGTCTTCAATGAGCTCCACCAAGGCTGCGGTCCGGCGCGGGAGGACATTACCACCTGGTTCGACCTGCTCGATCTGGACGATTACGTAAGCTTCGGCGGCAAGGCCTGAAGCGCGTCGGCCCGTTAGCAGCGGCGTC
>JAJXTA010000127.1 GCA_021784265.1 bacterium
ATTAAACCGGCGAGGCAGCAGAATCTCGTAGCGGCGCCAGCTTCTCATAGGCCGCGGAACCCTCGAAGACGAACGGGATGTCCTCGCGGGCCAGGGCCGGCAAGGCGTCCTCAGGCAGCAGCATCTCGCCCGAAGCCCAACTCCGGAACGAGAACTCGCCCGCGAGCAGCTCCAGCGCCCGGCGCTTGCTTTCCGCGTCCGTGAAACGAATCAAAACCATACGTCAAGTTACTTAGCCAGGCCCAGTCGGTAAAGAGCGGCCGGCCCGAAAGCCCAGAGGGCCGAGGGCCGAGGGCGGAGGACGGGAGCACGGATTAGCAAGCGGCATCTCAACCTGCAACGACCTAGGCCTTCGGTGAATGCACACGCACCTTCACGTCCGTCACGAGCACGAAGCAACGCGCCCATAACGCCAGTGCTTCGGTCGCAAACACTTCGCGGATGCGACGCGCCAACGCGCTCCGTCCCGGTGATCGCAAGCGCACCAATACCAGTCCGTGATGCGTCCCCGGCGCGAACCGACGGATGTCGGAAAAGTCCAAGTCCTGGGTGACCAGGACCCGTCGGGCGAGTTGGGCACCTTTCCACACCTCGGGGTCCTCGCGCCCGACAAGCGCTTCGCCACGCACTGTGTCCACGTCATGGCCCAACGCCGAGAGCTCGACGCGCAACGATTCGGGCAGGTTTTCATCCAGCTTCAACCTCATGCCAGAGAAGGCACTGGCGGTGTCGGCAGGTCCTCCTGGGCCGAGGCCGCCGCGAAGGCGATCAACGCGCCGACCGCGTCGCGGGAGACCGTGGGAAAGTCAGTGAGAATCTCCTCGACCGAGGCGCCCTCGGCAAGGCTTGCGAGAACCGTGCGCATGGTGACCCGGGTTCCCCGGATGACCGGCTCACCTCCGCACACCTGCGCTCGGCGCTCAATGAAACTGCGGTAATCGATCGTCATGGACAGAAGCTAATCCCTGACCCGCCAGCCCGCAAGAGGGGAGACGGAGGACTACAGGACGGATGGGACAAAGGGGCGAAAGCTGAACGCTGAAAACTGAAATCGGGACCGAGGACCGAGGGCGGCGGTCAAACCCTTTGGGGAATCACCGTGTCCGCTCTCTGAGTTCTAACTCGGACCGGATCCAAAGGGGTTCGCGCCGCATGTCGAGAATTCCATAGACATAAGCCGTGTCACCTTCAACCTCGTAATAAATCGCAAATGGAAACCGTTTCGACAGCATCCGGTGAAACCCGAAGTGACGGCTGTGGACGCCCGCGTAAAGAAGCAGGGAGTCCAGGTCCGAAAGGAGCGATTCAACAAGGTAATCTCCGATACCTGCCTCGCGGCGTTCATAAAACCGCCTCCCGCACTCGAGGTCAGCAACCGCGTCCTCGAGGACAACAACGGTCATGGCGCGGTGGTCCGTAATCGAGTTCGCAACTGGTCGAGCGTCAGGAAGCGCGCCTCGCCTTGTTCCGCGCGCGTCCGCCTCTTCGCCAGGACGTCGCGATGCCAGTCAGGCGACGGCACCTCCACGGCCTGGCGGCGAACGGCATCCCAAAGCTGTTCCATGGCCTGCAGCCGCTCGGCCGTGGACATCTTCTCAATCTGATCCAAGCTCAACATGTGCGGACATTACGATATTGCGGAACCGGGTGCAAGGACTACGGGACTGGGGGCGAAAGCTGAACGCTGAAAGCTGAAAGCTGAAATCGGGACGAAAGGACTACGGGACTGGGGGCGAAAGCTGAACGCTGAAAGCTGAAAGCTGAAATGCGGACGATTAGGGACCAACGGCGAAGGGTGAACAGTCACTGATGAACAGTAAACGGTGAACGGTGAACCGCGGTCTGGGGAGCGCATGCGTCTCGTGTGTCCTGCCCGGCGTCCCGCCGGGCGAAGGGGACGGGAGGGTCAGGCCTCTGGTGGCACGGAAGCGGGCCTCCGCTGGGCACGACACCATCGCCGGTAGGCCACATCAATGAGCTTAGCCAAGGTGTCGCGAGACAGGTGCGGGCAGCGCCGCAGCACAAGATCTAACCGCGCCTGATAGGCGGCCTCCCACCGGTCAGCCTCTTCTCCGTTCCTGGCTTCGAGCACGGCATCGAGGGCGAGAACCAAGCCCTCGAGTTCCGGGTTCACTGCGGAAAGACTGTCCCGATCAAGGGGTCGGCCTCAGCGTCAGCGAGGGGCTCGTGGACCAACCGCCAGGAATGTTCAAGCTGCGCCAAGCGCCCCCGTAACCGCTCCGCGAATTGGCGGTCGGGATAGTCTGGATCGCACGCAGTGAGGTAGAGGGCATGGCCAAACCGGAGGAGGAGTTTCAGGGTGACTCGGTGGGCCCGCAACGTTTCGGCAGGGGGCGTCACGGACAGAACCTCGCCCCGCTGTTGGTCCAGCAAATGCTGGCACGCCGCCGACCACTGTTCGGCCGCCTGGCCGGCGACGACTTGCGGTGACCACTCCGCAGCGGGTTCGATCATCGTGGTGGTCATCAAGCGAAAGTAACACTGCTGCGGCTCAGTGTCACGTAGTTCATCGGAAGACCGAGGGCAGAGGGCGGGGGAGAGGTTAGCGGTGAATGGTGAATGGCGGGCGGGCGGGAGGTAGCCGCTGGCTTTAGCCAGCGCTGGGGCTCCGGTGGCGCGGCCTGAAGGCCGCGGCTACGGGATTCGTCCCGCCGCCGCGGGCGTTCTGTCTTTCCGCCCTCTGACGTTCGCGGCGCTGAGGAGCGGGGAACCTCAACGGTAAGCAGTGAATGGGGGGTGGGCGGGGTGTAGCCGCAGGCTTTAGCCGGCGCTGGGGCGCTGGGGCGCGACCTAAAGGTCGCGGCTACAGGGTTCGTGCCGGCATCCCGCCGGGCGTTCCGTTTTACCGCTCGCTCACGCTCGCGGCTCTGGGGCGAGGGGTGAGGCTCACGCGGGAGGTGGAGCCACGACAGTTGCAGCACCCTTACGGGCTGCCGGGAGCGATCGAACAATCTCCGGAACCAACGGCAGCAAGTCGGGCAAGCGATTTGACTTGGCGCGCACAACGACGACCGCAATGGGAAATCGGCTCAACTTCTGATGCGAGGGGATGTTTCGATCCATCGTGATGATCGCATCGAACTGCTGGGCGGCCCGCGCGAGCAGGTCACCGTTCTTCAAACCCTGCCAGCCCAATTCCCGCGCGGCTCGAACGACCGGCAAGGGGAGGTGGTCTTTGAACTCAACGGGCAGACAGGCATCGATCAAGACGCGCATGCGGGCTCAGCCAGCACCCTGGCCTTGAGGGCTTCCAACACCTCGACCACCTGCGCCTGGGTCACATCTGGAAAGCTGGCCAGGAAGTCGCCAAGTGAATCGCCCGCCTCAAGGTAGTCGAACAGGCTCTGGACCGGCACGCGGGTGCCCGTGAAAACCGGAATGCCCCCAAGTATCTCTGGATCAACAGTGACACTGTTCATACCGAGAAATTAGCCGCGTCGCGTTTGATAGGCAAGCCGGTTGAAGCAGGAGGACGACGGGCTGGGGTCGGAGGACGGAACGGAAAAGCCGAAAGCTGAAAGCTGAAAGCTGAAATGCGGACGATTAGGGACCAACGGGACAGGGGGCAAGGACTACGGGACTACGGGACAAAGGGGCGAAAGCTGAAAGCTGAAAGCTGAAAGCTGAAATGCGGACGATTAGGGACCAACGGCGAGCAGTAAACGGTGAACGGTGAACGGTGAATGGTGGCCGGGCGGGGTGTAGCCGCAGGCTTTAGCCGGCGCCCGGAGTCGGGGGCGCAACCTAAAGGTTGCGGCTACAGGCTCGGGGGCGCAACCTGAAGGTTGCGGCTACAGGCTCGGGGGCGCAACCTGAAGGTTGCGGCTACAGGTTTCGACTTTGCAAGGCGTAGCCAGCGCTGGGGCGCTGGGGCGCAACCTAAAGGTTGCGCTACAGGGTTCGTGCCGGCATCCCGCCGGGCGTTCCGTTTTACCGCTCGCTCACGCTCGCGGCTGTGGGCGCGCGCGGGCACACTTCGTGCCGGTGAGTTCGCCGCGCGGATTGCGCTCGGCGGGGTTAACGGCCTCCGTGGGGGAGACCGGACCACTAGACTGCGGGACTGCAGGACTACGACCGACTACAGGACAACTGGACTACAGGACTACGAGACGACTGGGCCATAGGACGACGGGGAGCAACGGCTAGCTGAGGTCTTGCCGCAATTTGGCCGGCAGGTAGTTCCGTTTGCGATTCAGCACGGCGGCCACGTTGGCCCCGGATTCGGCCAGCAGCGCGGTCGCGCGCTTGACCACTTCCCGATTGGACTTCTCGGACTCGATAACCATCAGCACCACGTCCATCAGGCCGGCCACCTTCGAGGTAACGCTGGTCTGGCTGACGGGGGGCATGTCGAAAATGATGAAGTCGTAGTCGCTGGCCTTGAACTTGGGCACTAGGTTGGTGAAGCGCTTGGGCACGATGCCCACCCGCTTGCCATTCGCCTCGCTGGCCGAGACGACGTAGAGCTTGTCTTGGACCAGCGCGGTGTTGCGCGCGGGTCCTTCAAGCGCCTCGGTCAAGCCGCAACCGGGTTTGCCCTGGTGAAAGGGATGCACGGCGGCGCCGTCGGCGATGTTCATGTCCACGAGGAGGACATTCCCGTCTCCGGTCTCGGACAGGGAGGCGGCCAAGCCGGACGCCAAGGTGGTGACCCCCGCTCCGTTGCTGGAGCTGGTGATGCCGACGAGCTTAGGCTTGTGGGTCATGTTCTTCAACTGAAAGTACATGCACAGGCGGTCGCGCAGGGCCTCGTAGTAGAGATGAAGCGGGTGGCCGGGCCCCCAAGGGGCCATCTCGGGCCGCACCGGCTCGTCGGGCGCTGCCGACTCGGACGCAACCTGAAGGTTGCGGCTACTTTCCCCAGGCGCGGGTTGGAGGTTGCGGCTACTTTCCCCAGGCGCGGGTTGGAGGTCGCGGCTACTTTCCCCGGACGCAACCTGAAGGTTGCGGCTACTTTCCCCAGGCGCAACCTGAAGGTTGCGGCTACGGGTGGCGGGAGGCAAGGCGTAGGTCGGGTGACCGTTGCGGTGGAAGAAATGGGCGTGTCCGTTGCGGGCCATGTCGGGGACAGTGAGGAAGAGCGGCAGCCGCAGGAGCTTCTCGACTTCGCCGGGGCGTTTGACGGATTGGTCAAGGAACATCTCCAGGACGAACGCCAGACCGAGGCCGCCGCCGATGCCTCCAGCGAGGGCCATGGCGAGCATCTTGAGCTTCTTGCTGACCGCCAAACCAGGCGGCGAGGCCTCCTGCACCCGGCCGATGTTGGTGACTTTGCCGGGGCCGACGGCCTCATCCAGACGGGCTTGCTCGAGGCCAGCGCTGTAGTAACGATAGTTGGCCTCGTCCAGGTCCAGCTTGCGTTGAAGGCGGCGGATCGTAGCCTCGGAGTCATTCAAGTTCGTGGCCTGAGCTTTGACCTCGGCGAGCTGGTTGGTCAGGATACTGATCTTGGCCTGGAGGGCGGCGATCTGGGCCTGCTCGGTGTAGGGGTCCGGCTGGCCCTGACGCGCCTCGACGCCACCGGCGCTCGGGAGGCCCCCCCCGCCTGTGGTGACCGGGGTGCTGTAGGCCACCAAGCCGGGATTCTCCTGTTCCATTTGACGCTTGGCGGACTGGGCATCCGCGATCTGGCGGCGGATCTGCAGGACCAGTGGATTGGCCTCGGTGTAGTGGGCGAGCAACTCGATTTCCCTACCCCGCGCCGTGTTGAGCTGGCTGGCAACCGCACGATAGGCGTCCACCTTGTCTGGCGGCACGATCGGGGTCACGAGCGCCGCGGCGGTGAGATTCGACGCGGTCGTGGCACCCGAGGCCAGGTTCGTGCTGGAATGCCCCGCGGCCGCGGCGTTAGTCGCGGTGTTCGAGGCCGAGCGTGCCGCCGTGAGCTTCTGCAGCTCGGCGGCGGCGGCCTGGTGCGAGGCCAGTTCCGCCTGGGTGTCGAACAGCTCCTGGCGCAGCTTTGACATCTCATCAGTCAGGGCCTTCTGCGAATCATCAAGCGAAACCACACCGGCCTGGGCCTTGGCCTTGCGCAGGTCTTCGGACGTCTGAGTCAAGCTCACCTTGATGGAATCGGTTTGGCGGGCCAGGACATCGTCCAGGATGCCGGTGGGCCGGTGGATATCGACGTGCCGTTTGATGTAGCCGTCCACCACCTGCCGCACCACCGGCTGCACGATCGTGGGGTCCGGATGCTGGAAGGTGATGACCAAGACATCGCTCCGCTTGGGGTTGTCCACCTGCAGGCCCTTAAGGATCAGCCCAACAGCTTGATTCCGGTTAGTGCCACCGCCGGCCTTGGCAAGGATCGTGTCCGCCCCGAGGGCATCCACCACCTGCTCGGCCAGGTCGCGGCTGGTGAGGATTTCGATCTCGGAGTTGAGCACGTTCTCCCCACGCGAGTCCGGGGACCGCACCTGGGTGTCGCTGACCGGCCCGCTCATGGCGCGATTTTCCAAGACATAGCGGACCAACAGCTTGGCCTGCGATTGGTACATCGTCGGCACCGCAAAATAGATGACCGCTGCCGCCAGGACGCCGAGGGCGGCGAAGGCGCTGATGAGCCACTTGTGCCGGAACAGGATGTAATAAATGTCCCCGATGGCCAAGCCGGGCGGCGGGGCGGCGCTTTGGCGTTCGTGCTCGTTCATAGCGCAAGGGCAGCGCGAGGACGACCGGACCCCGCCGCGAGCGACGCCGGCGACACCGCACCTGAGCCGGCCACGGTGCCGCACGCCGGAAGGGAGGAGCGGAACGCGGCACCCGGCAGCTTGCCAGCGCGCGCGGCGCCGCAGGAGCGCCCGGGCTGGCGGGGAGCGGGCTGGCCTCCGGCGTTTCTATGATCTGAGTTGCTCACCATCATGCTACGTGCTTATAGAGCAGGCTGCCGATTAAACGGGAGAGCGGGCCGGGCAGCAAGGAGAAAACGCGGTTGTACCAGCCCTCGACCTTGTCGGTCTCGGTCACAAAGCGCCGCCGCCGGCAGTCCCACTTGAAATACTCGACCGTTTGTTCCGTCACGCCCCAGCCTAGTTTGTAGCGCCTTAGACCATCGTTGTTCAGCGACGTTCGACCAAAATGCAGCGATTCGTAACCGTGGCGGGCGTACCACCGGATGGCCTCCCACATCGCCGAGTTGTTCCCGCGCAGGTTCAGCCGGGTCTCGTCGGAGGCGCCGAACTTGTACACGGCCCTCCGCCCCAGATGGAGGAAGACCGCCGCCGCGATCGGTTGCCGCATGTAGCTGGCTATCGACACAAA
>JAJXTA010000128.1 GCA_021784265.1 bacterium
AGGCTGCCACATGACGATGCTGGGCGTGGTCAAACAGGGGGCGGCGGCGCTGGTGTCGTGGCGGGATCCTTATGTGCTGGCGGAGGTGCGAAGCGTGGTCGCTCACCCGCCCGGCGCGCCCACCCAACAACTCCTCTCGCCCTCGCTCGTGCTGCGGGAGTCGGCCCGGGGCTTTCGCCTCCGCTTCCTCGGACGCGGCGATTACGTCACCCTCGCCCAGGCCTATCGGCAAGAGGCCCAACAGGCCGGCTGGGTCGTCCCCTGGAGCGAGAAGTTGCGGGGCCACCCGCAACGCGCCAAGCTGTTCGGCGCGGTCAATTACAAGCTCTGGAGCACGCTGGACCGGCGCATGAACGAGGAGAGCACGCGCGAAGAATCGGTGCGCGTCAACTGGACCTTTGACGAAGCCGCCCGCGTGGCCGAGCACCTCAAGAATGATCTTCACCTCGAGAAGGTTCTCTTCCTCATGGGCGGCTGGATCCATCGCGGCTACGATAATCAACATCCTGACATCCTCCCGGCCGCCCCCGAATGCGGCGGCGATCCCGCCCTGGCCGAGTGCGCGCGCCGGGTGCGCCGCTTGGGCTATCTCCTGGGCTTGCACGACAACTACCAGGACATGTACCGCGACGCCCCCTCCTGGAACGAGACCTGCCTGATGCGGACCCGCGACGGGCAGTTGGCGCGAGGCGGCCATTGGGCCGGCGGGCTCGCGTTTCTGACCTGCGCGCCCAAAGCCCTCGATTTGGCCCAACGGCCCCAGAACCTCCCCGCCGTCCGCGCCCTGACGCGCGCCGATGCCTATTTCATCGACACCACCTACGCCGCCGGCCTCCAGGAGTGCTTCGCGCCCCAGCATCCCCTGACCCGAGCCGACGACCTGCGCTGGAAACAGGCGCTGTCCGACTATGCCCGCGCTGAGTTCGGCATTTTCGGGAGTGAAGACGGACGAGAATGGGCGGTGCCGCACAGCGACTTTTTCGAGGGGCTCACCGGCGTCAGCGGGCGGGACTACCACGATGCCGGGCTGTTGCGGAGTCTGGGCGCGGTTTCGGTGCCGCTCTTCGAAGTGGTTTATCGCGATTGCATCGCCCTCTACGGCAAATATGGCTATGATCCGGCTAAGGCGAGCGAATATGTGCTCCATCATCTGACCCTCGGGCGTCCCCTCAACTATCATAGCATCCCGCCCCACCTCTACTGGCTGCGCCCCGCCCCGGAACCGGGGACACCGCCGGACACCGGTCTGGGCGTCTTTACCCGCGCCGACCACGGGTGGGCTGCCGGCCTGCATCCCCTGGACCGCTTCGTTAAGAACACCTACGAGATGCTCTCCCCGCTCAACGCGCTGACGGCGCGCATGCCCTTGACCCAACACCGCTTCCTCGATCCCGCCCGCCAAGCGCAGCAAACCGTGTTCGGGGCGGGGACCAACGCCGTCCGCGTGGTCGTCAACCCCAGCCCGCACGAGCTGCGGCAGCCCAGCCGGCTCGGAGGCGAGGTGGTCCTGCCGCCCGACGGCTTTCTGGTCGAATCGCCGACGTTCGTGGCCTTCAACGCGCTGAGCTGGGCCGGACGCCGTTACGCAACTCCAACCCTGTTCACCCTGCGAAGTCTCGACCGCCGGCCGCTGGAGCGCACCCGCCGCCTCCGGGTCTTCCACGGCTACGGTGATCCGCATCTGGACCTGCGCGGGACGGAATGGAGCGTCGAGCGGGAGGCGGTGATCGAACCGGCGACTTCCCGCCCGTCCCAGGCCGACCGCCTACCCGCGGCGCCAGGGGCCAACGCCGTCGCCGCCAACGCACGCCTCCCATGACACACCCCCGACACCGGCCCTTCCCGCTCCCCACCACCCTCCTGGCCGCAATCCTCCTCAGCTTCGCCCTCGCCCTCCCGACGCGCGCCGCCGACCCCGGCAACATCCGGCTGCTGATCGTCACCGGTGGACATAGCTTCGAGACGAATCGGTTTTTCGCCCTGTTCCGCGCGATTCCAGGCGTGACCTTCGAGGCCGTCGCCCATCCGCAACCCCCGGTCTGGTGGCAGCCCGAGCGGGCCGCGACGTACGACGTAATCGTGCTCTACGACCTGTGGCAGGAGATCAGTGCCGAAACCAAGGCCGACTTCGTGCGTTGCCTCAAGCAGGGGAAGGGCTTGGTCGCCCTCCACCATTCGCTGGCCTCCTATCAGGATTGGGACGAATACGCCCAAATCATCGGCGGCAAGTACTACCTGCAAAAATGGACCCGCGACGGCCGCGAGCATCCCGGCTCGACTTTCCTCCATGATGTCAACTGGCGCGTGCACGTGGTCGATCCCGCGCAGCCGGTGACGCGCGGGCTGGCCGATTTCGCGATCCACGACGAGACCTACGGCGGCTTCGAGGTCAGCCCCCGGGTCCACGCCCTCTTGACGACCGACGAACACACCTCCAGTCCCACCGTCGCTTGGGCCCACACCTACGCGGGGACGCGCGTCGCTTACCTCCAGCTCGGCCACGACCACCAAGCCTGGGACAACCCGAACTACCGCCGGCTGCTCCGCCAAGCCATCCCCTGCGCGGCCCTCCGCCACAGTCATTGCCTGTCTTCCCTGGTGCGATCCGGCAGGTTCCCCCACCCCCCGCCCGCCCCACCGATGCTCCTCAAAGTTATTGCCTGCGAAATCGCCTTTCGCGAAATCTGCCACGCCGCGGCCCGGTCCCCCAACCTGCTGGACCTGGAATTCGTGACCCAGGGTTATCATGACACGCCCAAGCTCGGTTGCGCGGAGCTCCAAAGACGGATCGATGCGGTGCCCGTGGGCCGCTACGACGCCATCCTCCTCGGCTACGGTTTGTGCAGCAACATCCTGACCGGCTTGCATTCCGCCCACACGCCCCTGGTCGTGCCGCGGGCTCACGACTGCATCACCTTCCTGCTCGGCTCCAAGGAGCGCTACCAAACCATGTTCGACGCCCGCCCGGGCACCTATTACTTCAGCTCCGGCTGGCTGGAGTGCCGGCGGCGGCGCGACGCCGCCACGCCCACCTCCACCGGAGCGCTCCTCCCGGCCCATGCCCTCGCCGGCATGCAGGCCGCCTACGAGGCCTGGGTGGCGAAGTACGGCGAGGAGAAGGCGGCCTATTTGCGCGAGGTCATGCAAGGCTGGGCCGCCACCTACGGTCACGGCGTGCTCATTGACTTCGACTTCACCAAGCCGCTCGCCTTCGCCGACCAGGTGCGCCAACTCTGCGCCGAACGGGGCTGGCAGTTCGAGGAGGTCGCCGGCGACCTGAGCCTGCTCCAGCGCTGGCTGGACGGCGAGTGGCACCCGCAAGAGTGTCTGCTTGTGCCGCCAGGCCACCGCATCGTCCCGACCTACGACCCCGCGATCATCGGCCTGGAGTCCAGCCCACCGACCCCCGCGCCGGCCCCAACCAGCCCTGGCCCCCCGCGCGGGGAACGTTGACTTGCCGCCCGCCTCTGCCATCATCCCACCGCAAACTGTATGGCAGCCGTCGCCAAAACCAAACTCAGTCGCACCGAACAACGCGATCTGGACATCGAAATCGGCTTCCTCGAAGGGCTCACCCGCCGCGACCCCAACTACATCGACGCCCTTCAGGTGCTGGGCGATGACTACACACGGCGGGGCCGCCTCGAGGAGGGCCTGCACGTGGACCTGCAACTGGCCCGCCTCCGGCCCGCGGACCCGCTGGTCCATTACAATCTCGCTTGCAGCTACGCGCTCACCGGCCAACCCGAAGCCGCCTATCACGCCCTCACCCGCGCCCTGGATCACGGTTACCGCGATTTCCGGTGGCTGGCCAAAGACCCGGACCTCGCCGGCTTCCGCAAGCATCCGCTTTACCGCAAGTTGCGCGCCCGGCTGCGGGCGGCGCGGGCGGAGCGACGGTAGGGTGTCTCTCTCGTGAACGTCGTTGTCCGCGGCCGGCGCCGTCATTACCGCACGGTGGCGTTTGACGCGGCGCGGCGCGCGGTGTTGCTGATCGACCAGCGCCGCCTGCCGCACCAGTTCCAGATTCTCGCCACCCGGACGTTCCGCGAAACCGCCACGGCGATCCGCGAGATGGTCGTGCGGGGCGCCGGCGCGATTGGCGCCACCGCCGCCTACGGCCTGGCGCAGGGCGCGCTGGCCTTCCGCGGGCGGCAGGCCGACCGCTTCGCCGCGCACCTCGCGGCGGTCTATGAGACGCTCAAGGCCGCCCGCCCCACGGCCGTGGACCCTGTCAATGCCATGAACCAGGTCCGGGCCGCGCTGGACCCACGCGCCAGCATCGCCGAACAGCAAGCCCAGGCCCTGGCCGCCGCCCAGCGCTTCGCCGACGAGGACGTGGCCCACTGCGAGGCCATCGGGCGCCATGGCCTCGCGCTGATCCGCCCGGGGATGCGGCTCCTGACCCACTGCAACGCCGGGTGGCTGGCCTTCGTCGATGTCGGGTCGGCAACCGCCCCGCTCTATGCCGCCCATGCCGAGGGCCGCCCCTTCCAGGTCTATTGCGACGAAACCCGTCCGCGTTGCCAAGGAGCCACCCTCACCGCCTGGGAACTCGCGCAGCAAGGCATCGCCCACCACGTCATCGCCGACAACGCCGCCGGTCATCTCATGCAGCGGGGTGCGATCGACTTGGTCATCGTCGGCAGCGACCGGGTCTTGGGCCGCACCGGCGAGGTGGCCAACAAGATCGGCACCTATACCAAGGCCGTTCTCGCCCGCCGGCACGGCATCCCGTTCTACGTCGCCATCCCGCTCTCGACCCTCGACTGGCACTTGCGCGCGGGCAGCGCCATCCCCATCGAGGAACGCGCCGAGGAAGAGGTCCTTGGCGCCTGGGGGCTGACCCGCGGCGGGCGCCGCGCCTGGGTGCGCGTGGCCAACCCCACCAGCCCGGCCCGCAACCCCTCCTTCGATGTGACTCCCCCGGAGCTGATCACCGGCATCATCACCCCGCTCGGCATCGTCCGCCCCGCCGATCTCTGGGCGCAACGCGCCCGACTGGGTGGACCCGCCGGCTCGCGGCACCATTACCCAGGCTTTACTCGTCGGCCCGCTTCGGCTAACTTGCCAACATGAAACGCATCCTCCTGCGCTCGGTGCTGCTCCTGGCACTCCTCCTCCTGGTCGCGGGCATCCTCGCCCTTGTCTTTCTTGACTCCCTGGTGAAAAAGGGCGTCGAGACCATCGGCCCCAAGGTAACCCAGGTCGCCATCACCCTCGACGCCGCCCATATCTCGCTCCTCTCCGGCCACGGCGCCCTCAAGGGCCTCACCGTGGGCAACCCCGCCGGTTACCACAGTCCGACGGCCATCAAGGTCGGCGCGGTGAGCGTCGCGGTCAAACCCGCCTCCGTGCTGGCGAACAAGGTGGTGATCGAATCGATCGACGTCCAGGCCCCGGAGATCACCATCGAAGGCGGGCTCAAAGCGAATAATCTGAGCGCCATCCTCGCCAACGTGCAAGCCGCCACCGCCTCCGAAAGCCAAGCCCCGCAGCCTGCGCCAGGCAAGAAGGGAGCGGGAAAGAAACTCGAGGTCGATGACTTCCGCATCACCGGGGGGCAAATCCATTTAAGCCTCAGTCTTATGGGCGGCAAGACCGCCACCCTCCCCCTCCCGGACATCCACTTGACCGGCCTCGGACAAGGCGCCGACGGCATTACCCCCGCCGAACTGACGGAAAAAGTGTTCGCGGCCGTGCTCCAAGGGGCGACCAGCACCGCCACCGAACAACTGGGCAAGCTGGGCGGCAGCGCCGTTGATGCCGCCAAAGATGTCGGGTCCAACACCGTCCACAGTGTCCAGAAGATCACCCACGGCATCGGTGACCTGTTTAAGAAGAAATAACTCCTCCCGCTGGCTGGCCGGCGGCTCCGTCGCCGCCCCGTGGGCGCCTTCGCTCGCCCCAGGCCGATTCGAGGGCGAGGGGTGCGGGGTTGGTTTCTTGCGGGACGCTTAAGGGATTCCCACGTTCCCCAGCTCCGGCGTGCTGGCATGCTCTTGGAGCCAGAAGAGGTCCGGGTTGTTCGGCGAGGCTACCCCGTGCGTGAGCAGGACGCCCGGCCGCAACGGGGGCCGCGTGCGCGGGTCCAACCACCGCTTGGCCTCCGCATGCCCGTCGGCAAACGAGACGTTCCCGGCCCCGTTGTGGTAGCTGCTGGGATAATCGGTCAAGGTCTGACTGCGCATGGTCACAATGAAGTGCGAGGCGTCGATGCTGTCCTCCCGCTCGTCCAAAAACACCAGCGCGTCCGTGGGCGTCGGCATCAGAATCTCCGACTGCCGCCAATAGGTGCGGAAGCCGTGATGGTAATCCACCAACGAGGCCATCCAATTGTTCATCGAGACGCTCCGCACCCGCCCGTAGGCCCTCCCCCCCAGGTGCACGACGCTCCGGTCCGACGGGCAGTGATGGATGCCCACCGACTCGGTGTAGCGGCTGAGGAGCGACCCCAGCAGCTTCGCCACGTTCGTGTTGTCCGTGTTCGCCGGGTTGAAGTTCATCAGGTTCCGCACCCAAGCCGTCTGGTTCGTGGCGTAGAAGGTGTTGGGCACGAGGAAGTCGTTGAAATCGTCCGAGTACAACCGCCAGGCGATCTGCAACTGCTTGAGGTTGCTCAGGCACTGGATGCCCTGGGCCCGGGCTTTGGCCCGGCTCAAGGCCGGCAGCAGCAGCCCGGCCAAAATCGCGATGATCGCGATCACCACCAAGAGCTCGATGAGGGTGAAGCCTATGTTGCTCTTGCCTCGCGGGCAGGAGGCCCGCTTGTCGAACCCCGCCGATCTAGGCCGCCCTCCGCTCGACACAGCGCCCCCGCCGGACCGCCCCCGCCCAAAGACGGGGGCCGGACCGTCGCGACGCTCATAGCCCCGATGCATGCCTAAACAACCGACGCCACCTGAGACGGCCCCTGGGCGCCGGCTATTCGACGCCAGGATTTTCCTTGCTTTGCCGACGCCCGGGCTCAAGATGATAGTCCGTGCGGACGGCGGGGTAGCCAAGTGGTAAGGCAGGGCTCTGCAAAAGCCTTATGCGTCGGTTCGATTCCGACCCTCGCCTCCAGCTCTTAGCTCTTGGACGATAAGAGGTTGCGAAAGGATGGGGGCGCAAGGCGGGGTGATTTCTTCCCGCGTGGGGCGCAGCTCGGGCACTAACCCCCCCAACGCCACGCCACTCTCCAACCACGGCCCGCTCAGTGGCGGACGCCAAGGCGGCTGAGGGTCACACGGCAACGCGAACCTGGAGAATCGCCTCCGCCCCGCGTCCCGG
>JAJXTA010000129.1 GCA_021784265.1 bacterium
TGCCTTCTGTGTGAACCTCCTGGATGCCGCCGAAACCGACACGACGCCGCGAGCCGAGTTGAGCCTGGGGAAGTACGCGCGGGTCGAGGCCACGAAGCTCAAGCAGGTGAACCTGGAGGTGTGGCGTTGGATCGCCGCGGCGGGGTTGGTGCTCTTGCTGTTTGAATGGTGGTATTATCACCGGAGGACCGCGTGAGCAGCAGGGTGCCATCCGGCCCGGGGCCGGCGCGGCCCTTGGCCACGTATGTCTGGTTGTTCGGGGGTTTGTTGAGCGCGGCGATTCTGGTGGCCGCGCTGGTGCCCTCCCTGAAACTGTTCAAGCGCCGGGTCGAGCAGGTGGTGGTCTATGCTTCCCAGGACCAGGTCTATGCCGAGCCGATCCTGCGGGACTTCACCCGGCAGACCGGGATCAAGGTCCGCGCCGTCTTCGATAATGAGGCGGTCAAGACGGTGGGGCTGGCCAACCGCCTGCTGGCCGAGAGCGGTCATCCGCAATGCGACGTGTTCTGGAACAATGAAGAATTGCGGACCCGCCAATTGGCGCAGCGGGGCGTGTTTCGGGCCACCAACGGTTGGGAGGCTTTCGGTTATCGGAGCCGGCGCATCGTCATCAACACCAACCGGCTGCCGCTGGCCAAGGCGCCCCGCTCGCTGAGTGAGCTGACCAACGCCGTCTGGCGGGGCAAGGTGGCCTTGGCCTATCCGTTGTTTGGCACGACGGCGACGCATTTGCTCGCCTTACGCCAGCTCTGGGGGGTGGCTCGCTGGGAAGCGTGGTGCCGGGCCCTGGCCGCCAACCAGCCCTTGCTGGTGGATGGGAACTCGGTGGTGGCCCGCCTGGTGGGGCAGGGGGAGGCCTGGGTCGGGTTGACGGACTCTGATGATGTGGCCGCCGAACAACGGGCCGGGGCGCCGCTCACCGCGCTGCCGCCGGATGCCGAAACGCTGCTCATCCCGAACAGCGTGGGGGTGGTGCGCGCGGCCCCGCACGGGGCGGCGGCTCAGCGCCTGTTTTTGTATTTCCAGCGCCCGGAAGTGGCAGCGCGGTTGGTTGGCGCCGCGGCCCTGGAGGGCGCCGCGCCACGAGGCCTCCCCTCCCAAACCCTGATCCCGAACTGGCCCGCTCTGTTGGCGGAGTTAGACCCGGCGACCGCGGAGCTGCGGCGGATCTTCCTGCGCGAGTGAACTGGACGCTCTTCCAAAACAGCCTGCTGGTGAGCGCCGGGGCGACGCTGCTGGCGGTGGGTTTGGGCCTGGTGGCGGCGCTCTGGCTCAGCGCCTTGCCCACCTTTTGGCGCGCGGTGGGCTTGGGGGCCGGGGCCCTCGCGTTGGCACTCCCGCCCTTCTTGACGACGTCCTGCTGGCTGCATCTGTTGGGCTTTACCGGGGTGTGGCGGGGCTGGTTGCCGCTGAACGTCTATTCGCTGGCCGGGGCGGCGTGGGTGCTGGCGCTGCTGTTCTGGCCGATCCCGATGCTGGCGACGTGGGCGGCGTGGCAGCGGCTCGAGGCCGCCCTGGTCGAGAGCGAACCGGAGTTGGCGGGGTGCCGGTTCATCCGCTGGCTGCTCCTTCCCGTGGCCCGGGCCTTGCTGGTCGAGGCGAGCGTGGTGACCTTTGTGTTGGCGCTCAACAACTTCGCGGTCCCCTCGATTTTACAGGTCAAGGTGTTTCCGGCGGAGGTGTATGTTCGGTTCAGCACGAGTTTCGACACCGCGGGGGCGTTGGCCCTGAGCTGGCCGCTGTTCCTCGCGCCGCTGCTGCTGCTGGCGTGGCTGGCCCGCCGCCCCATCACCTTGCCTCGAGTCGAGGGGCCGCTGTCGGCGCGGGGTTGGCGGCGGCGCCTGGGGCCGGGTTGGTTCTGGCTGAGTGGATTGGGGACCGTGGCGACTTTGGGCTTGGCGGTGGGTTTGCCGCTGGGGCAATTGCTGCTCGGCCCCGGCACGTGGCAGACGTTGCCCGGGGCGATCGCCACCGGACACGACGCGATTGGGATGTCGCTGTTGTTTGCGGCGATCACGGCGACGCTGACGACCGGCCTCGGCCTCTGGTGGTGGCGTGCCCCCGTGGGGTTGGCGCTCTGGCTGTTCTTCCTCGTGCCGGGGGTGTTGTTGGGCATTGGCCTCATCTGGGCGTTGAATCGGCCGCCGCTGGACGTGTTCTATCGAGGCTTAGGGGTCGTGCTCCTGGCGTTCGGGATCCGCTACCTGGTGGTGGGCTGGCAGAGTGCCCGCCACGCGCGGCGCACGGTGGACCCGGAACTGACGGACGCCGGGCGGCTGGAAGGGGCCACGGGTTGGACCCTCTTCCGGCAGGTCCATTGGCCGCAGATGGCGCCGCAATTGGCGGCCGGCTGGTATCTCACCTACTTGCTCTGCCTATGGGATGTGGAGACGCTGGTGTTGATCGTGCCCCCGGGCGGGGAGACCCTGGCGCTGCGGGTGTTTAATCTCTTGCACTACGGGCACAATGTGCAGGTGAACGCGCTCTGCCTGCTGCTGCTGGTCTTGGCGGTGTTGCCGGTCTTGCTCTGGGGAGGGCTCCGGCTGGCGCGGTGGGCGCGCCGACAGCCTCGGTGGCGCGGGGCGGCCGCCGGGTTCTTGGCGGCGGGGACGGTGTTCCTCGGCGGGTGCTCGCCCTCAGGGGGGGACACGGTCTTGCACAGCCGCCTCTTCAGTCGCGTCGAGATTATCGGCACGCGCGGCACCGGCGTGGGGCAGTTCAATAAACCGCGCTCGGTCGTGGTGGACCGTCAAGGCAATCTCTACGTGGTGGATATGACGGCCCGGGTGCAGAAGTTTTCCCCCACCGGCGCGTTTCTGCTCTCCTGGCAGATGTACCAGACAGACCTGGGCAAACCCAAGGGGATGTGCCTGGATGCCCAGGGCAACGTGGTGGTCCTGGAACCGCACTACTCCCGGATCAACGATTTTTCCCTCGATGGCAAGTTGCTGCGCCAGTGGGGCAAACGCGGGACCAACCGTGGCCAGTTCGCCTTTCCGCGCTCGGTGGCCCTGAATTCACACGGGGAAATGTACGTGAGCGAATACGGGGTCCGGGAGATTGTGCAGCGGTTCTCGCCGGATTATAGCCAGGTGTTGAGCCTCTTTGGCGGCGGCGGGGCGGGCCCGGGCCAGTTCAACCGGGCCGAAGGGCTGGGGATCGACAAAGAGGACCGGGTGTACGTGGCGGACTCGTGCAACCACCGGATCCAGGTGTTTAGCCGCCAGGGGCAGTGGCTGCGCAGCTACGGGCGGCCCGGTGTGGGCAAAGGAGAGCTGAGCTACCCCTACGATGTCCGGGTCGATGCCGCCGGTTACCAATTCGTCTGCGAGTTCGGCAACAGCCGGATCCAGGTGTTCGACACGCATGACCAACCGGTGGAAATCCTCGGGGGCGTCGGCGGCGCGGTGGGCCGGTTCAGCAGCCCCTACGCCATCGCCTTGGATGCCGCCGGCGACCTGTATGTGGCGGACACGCTCAACCACCGGGTGCAGAAGTTCGTGCGACGACGGGAGGCTTACGCGGGCGACGCGAGCCCGCCTCGTGGGGCCCGGTTGGGGAGGGGGGAACTGACGGTGGTGGCAACGGAGGGGATGGCGGGGCGATGAAGTTCCAACTCACGCACGTGGGGTGGTTGGCGTTGGCGCCGGTGGCGGTGGCGTGGACGTTGTGGTTTGCCTGGAAGAGCTACGTCCAGACCGGCCCGTGGCGGCGGTGGAGCTCGCTGATCCTGCGGCTGGTGATCGTGCTGGCGTTGGTGTTGGGCATCGCGGGTTTGCAGTGGCTGCGGCCGCTGGAGGGGATGAACGTGTTTTTCCTGCTCGACCGCTCCGATAGCGTCCCCTCCCCACAGCAGGAGACCGCGCGGGCTTACGTGAACCAAAGCGCCTCGTTGAAGAAGGGGGTGGATCAGGTGGGCGTCATTGTCTTTGGCAATGGTGCCAGCATCGAGAGCACGCCCAACCCGCGGGTGGATTTGCAGAAGATCCACGCCGTGATTGGCACGGAGCGGACGGATATCGCCAGCGCCGTGCGTCTGGGGACCGCCGCCTTTCCCGAAAGCGGCCAGAAGCGGCTCGTGCTCCTCTCCGACGGCAACGAGAACGTGGGCGAGGCGGTGGGGGCGGTATTGGCGGCGCGGGCGTTGGGGGTCTCGGTCGATGTGGTGCCGCTGGGCATCGCCCGCCAAGGGGATGTCTCGGTCCAGAAGCTCGGCGTGCCCTCGAACCTAAAGCAAGGCCAGACGTTCGAGGTGAAGATCTTCGCCCAAGCGGACCGGGCCCGCACGGCGAACCTGCGGCTGTTCCGCAACGACCAGTTTCTGGGGCAGCAGCAGGTGGAGCTGGCCGCCGGGAAGAACCTCTTCACCTTTCCCCAGACCCTGACCGAACCGGGCTTTTACAGCTACGACGTGCAACTGGACGCGCCTGGCGACCCGGTGCCGCAGAACAACCGGGCCAGCAGCTTTGCCAGTGTGCGTGGGGACCCGCGGGTGCTGCTGGTGTCGGCCGATCCGACCCAGGACGCGGAATTGGCGCGGGCGCTGAGCTCCTCGCGCCTCAAGGTGAAGGTGACCGACCTGAGCGGCTTCCCGACCACCCTCGCGGGGCTGCAAAGCTACGATGCGATCTTTCTGAGCAACATCGCCGCCGGCGACCTGGGCGACACGCTGATGAAGCTCTTGGAGAGCGCGGTGCGGGACTTCGGGGTGGGGCTGGTGTGCGTGGGGGGGGACCAGACCTACGCGGCCGGGGGCTACCGGGGAACGCCGCTGGAGGAGACCCTGCCGGTGGACATGGACCTCAACAGCAAGAAGGTGTTGCCCAGCGGGGCGTTGGTGCTGGTCATGCATGGCATGGAGTTTAATAATGGCAACGAAATCGCCCGCGAAACCGCCCTGGCCGCCCTCGAGGCCCTCGGGCCCCAGGATGAGATGGGGGTGGTGCTCTGGGACGGGACCGATCGCTGGCTGTTTCCCCTGGCCAAGGTCGGCGACAAACGGGAAATGGGACGGCTGATTACCGGGATGAACCAAGGGGACTTGCCCACCTTCCAGCACGTCATGGAGATGGCCTATAAGGGGGACGCGACCCATCCGGGGTTGAAGCAGTCCAAGGCCAGCCTGAAGCATTTGGTCGTCTTTAGCGACGGCGATCCCGGCGCGCCGACGCCCGCGTTGATGCAGGCCATCGTGCGGGACCACATCACCGTCAGCACGGTGATGATCTCGGGGCACGCCGGGCCCGACACGATGATCCAGATCGCCGAACAAGGGCACGGGCGCTTTTACGACGTGCGGGACCCGGGCCGCCTGCCGCAGATCTTCATCAAGGAGGCCATGGTGATTCTCAAATCAGCGATTTTCGAGGAGCCGTTCAAGCCGCAGATGGTGGGGACGACCGAAGCGCTCCGGGGGATCGGCGCCGCCGAGCTGCCGACCCTGCGCGGGTACGTCTGTACCACCCCAAAAGGCCGGGCCGAAGTCCCCATCGTGTCCGACAAAGGCGATCCGATCCTGGCCCAGTGGCAGTTCGGGCTGGGCCGGGCGGTGGCCTTTACGTCCGATGCCAAGGCGAAATGGGCGGCGGATTGGTTGGGTTGGCCCAAGTTTCGCCAATTCTGGTCGCAGCTTGCCCAATGGAGCCTGCGGCGCGTGGACACCGCCGATTTCAACACCGAAGTCTCGGTGGAGAAGGGCGAGGGGGTGATCAGTGTGGAGGCACTCGATGCGCAGGGGAACTACCGCAATTTCCTGAACCTCCAAGCGGTGGTGGTCAGTCCCAAAGGGGAGAAACAAACGGTGCGGCTGGCCCAGACCGGGTCGGGCCGCTACGAGGCGCGGTTTCCGACGCGGGAGGTTGGGGCTTATCTGTTGAACCTCATGGAGTTACAAGATGGCAAGGTGCGCGCCTCCCAGGCCCTGGGGGCGAGCGTGAATTACTCTCCGGAGTTCAATACCAGCCAGCCTAACCTCAATCTCTTGCGCCAACTCGCCGACCTGAGCGAGGGGAAAACGCTGGAGCTACTCCCCGAGCCGGACCCGCTCCAGAACCCGTTTTTGCACGATCGTCGCAAGACCTTTCAGCCCAGGGACTTGTGGGAAGGATTGCTCAAGCTGGCGGTGGTGATGTTTACCCTGGACGTGGGGGTGCGGCGCATTTATTTGGACCGGGCGGAGTGGCGGAAGGCCACGGCGACGCTGCGGCGGTGGCTCTTCTTCTGGCAGGGCAAGGCCCAGGTCGCGGAGACGGATGAATCGCTGGCCGCCCTGCTGACCCGACGCGACCAAGTGCGGGCGCGCCACACCCCCGTCGTCACGGAAGCCAAGCCTGAGCTGTTCGCCCCTGTCCGTGCGCCGGCTCCGGAGCCGTCCGAGGGCTTCCAAGGGGAGGCGGAAACGAAAGCCGGGCCTCCAGGTCCGCCAGCAGCGGCGGCCCCCCCGGCGAGCCGGGCGACGACCACGAGCCGCCTCTTGGAGGCCAAACGCCGTGCGACGAGGAACTTGGACAAATAGGCCGCGCTTTGGGGACCGACGCCCACGGGGGACCGGATCTGCCCGGCGGAATAATAACGTTGCGTGTCCGCGCGGAGTTATGGCTTCATTTGCTTATGTAACGCCCGCCCGGCACCGGCGGAGGAGGCGGGCGCTAATGGACGGGGTGTGCGGCGGGCCTACCCCAGAGCCAACCGAATGAACCGAGCGCGTCTGCACGTTTACTACTCCGGTGTGGTGCAGGGCGTAGGGTTCCGCTATACGGTGAAGTGGTTGGCCCGCGGGTTCGAGGTCACGGGATTGGTCCGTAACTTGCTAGATGGACGGGTGGAACTGGTGGCGGAAGGCGAGCGGCCCGAACTGGTGGCGTTCGCCCAGGCCATCCGCGACTCCGGCTTGGGTCCGTTGATCCGGCAAGAAGATCTTGCCTGGTCCGAGGCCCAGGGCGGCTTGCGTGGCTTTGAGATTGTGAGTTAGTTGAACTGTTTGCGGAAATGAAGTTTGCGATTATCGCTGACATCCACAGTAATTTAGAGGCCCTGGAGACGGTGTTGGCCGATGCCAAGAGCGAAAAGTGCACGCACTACGCCTGTTTGGGCGACGTGGTGGGCTACAACGCCAACCCCAAGGAGTGCCTGGACCTGGTCCGGAGCATGGGCATGCCGTGCGTGAAGGGCAATCACGACGAGTATTGCTCGATGGACAACACCCTGGACGGGTTCAACCCCCAGGCGGCGGAAGCAGTCGAATGGACGCGGGACCAGCTCA
>JAJXTA010000130.1 GCA_021784265.1 bacterium
GACTCAAGTAGATCTGCGGCAACCCGGCCCGCCGCGGGTCATTGACCTCGGCGTTCACGATGCCGTTTTCACCGGCCTGAAGACGGAAAGCGACCTCTACCTGGCCCTGGGGCAATTGGTGCTCAAGCAGCAACTGCGCTGGTTCACCTCACCGCCGGCCAAGCCGCCGCCTAAAGCGCGCTGAGCGCCTGGTTCCCCACGGCCTCGCCGCCGCCGCCGGCCGGGTGGCGGTCTCTCCCAGGCCCGGCTCAGATGGAAACCTTAAACTCCTCGCCGCTCTTCAAGGAGCGCGCGAAGCCGGCGAGCAACTCGGGGATCTGTTCCAGGTCTCGCAGGTTAACCACCTCCACCGGCGAATGCATGTAGCGGTTGGGTAGGCTCACCAAGGCACTGGGAATGCCGCCCCGGGTCCAGAAGATGACGTCCGTATCGGTCCCGCTGGTGGCGGACATGGCTTCATGCTGCAGGTCGATGTGGTGTTTCCTGGCCACCGCCTCCAGGCGGGCGACCACCTCGGGGTGGTTGCAGCCCCCGTGGGTAATCGCTGGTCCCTGTCCCAAATGGATGTCCCCGTGCTGCGCTTGGTTGACCGTGGGGTAATCCGTGGCGTGGGTGACGTCCACCACCACCGCCACGTCCGGCTTGAGGGAATAGGCGATCTGCCGCGCCCCCAGCAACCCCACCTCCTCCATGATGTTGGCGACGGCGCAGACCTCGGCCTTGAGTCCGTCCCGGTCCTCGCTCAACCGGCGCAGCGCCTCCGCGACGGCGAAGGTGCCGATCCGGTTGTCGAAGGCCCGCGCGATGGCCAGGTCGTTGCGCAACAGGGCGAACTGGTCGGTCAGGGTGATGGGGTCGCCCACCTGGACCAGTTTCTCGGCCTGGCGGCGGCTGCTCACGCCGATGTCGATGAAGAGGTCATGGATTTTGGGCGGTTTGGCGTCCTCCCCACCCTTGGTCAAATGGGGGGCCACGTTGCCCACCACCCCGGTGACGGGCCCTTTGCGGCTGTGGATGACCACGCGTTGCGCTTTGGTTATCGCCGCGTCCACACCCCCTAGTTTGCGCACGTAAATGAAGCCGTCTTTGTCGATGAAGTTGACCGTGAGGGCGATCTCGTCCGCGTGGGCCGCCAGCATCAGGCGCGGGGAGCCGCCCTTGTTCAGCACCGCCACGCAATTGCCGTAGGCATCCGAATAGGTCTCTTCGGCGTAGGCGCGCACGTAGTTCAGCCAGACCCGTTGCCCCCGCGCCTCGTGACCCGAAGGGCTGGGAGTGTTGACGAGGGTTTCCAGGAAAGTCAGCGAACGTTCGCGCATCCGGTCAGTAAACGCGGAACCAGGGTAAAAGAAAACCAAAACCGGGCATGCACTGCCCCCTGTTGCGCCAAAAGTAACGCTTACCCGCGGGCCAGGAGCGCAGCGCCACCATGGGTAGATTTGTTTGCGGCGGCCATCGCCCCGGAGGTAGTCTCGGGGCGAGTGTTAGAGCGCTCCGGCGTTCGTGCCAAACCCCGGTTGACTCGCGGGACGGGGATTTGGCGTCGGGTGGAGAGAGCCGCGAAAGGGCAGGTTATGCGACAGAACTGGCTGTGGTTAGTGATCATGATGTTGGTGGGGTTGGAACGGGGCCACGCGGGCGGCCCGCTTGACCCTTGGGCGTGGCGCAGTCCCGCGCCGACCGGCAATCCCCTCGGGGCGATCACGTACGGCGCCGGGCAGTACGTGGCGGTCGGGATGAACGGGGTCATCATCAGCTCACCCGATGGCGTGAGTTGGACGGCCCGCGCCTCCGGCGGCCTCGACAACTTTTATGGCGTCGCCTACGGGAATGGAGTCTTCGTGGCCGCGGGCACCGGCCCGTATCCGGGCACGAGCGCCAGCCTCGCCACCTCCCCCGACGGCGTGAACTGGACGGGGCAAACTTCCGCCGCGAGCGGTGGGCTCCAAGCCGTCACCTACGGCGGGGGGTTGTTCGTGGCGGTGGGACAAGGCGGCACCATCGTGACCTCGCCCGACGGTGCCACCTGGACCTCGCGCGCTTCCGGGACCAGCGTCGCCCTCAACTCCATCGCCTATGGCAACGGCCTGTTTGTGGCCGCCAGCGAAGACCTTTTGGTGGTCACGTCGCCCGACGGGGTCACCTGGACGCCGCAAGCGGCGGGTGGCATCATTAGCGGGCTCTTCGGCCTCAGTTACGGCGACGGCCACTTCCTGGCCCTGGCCAGCCCCAACACCGTCTTAACCTCCCCGGACGGGGTGGTGTGGAGCACCTGGGACCCAGGAACGACCGGCACCCTGGCCGCCGTGACCTACGGCGATGGCCAATACCTGGCGGTGGGCGAATCAGGAACGGTGGTGACTTCGCCGGACCGGCAACGGTGGACCGCACCGAGTTCGGGGACCGGCGGTTCGTTCCTCAGCGTGATTTACGCCGGCGGCCAGTTCGTCGCGGTCGGCATTGGCGACGCGGATTGCCCGGGTTGTGACTCTGCCGGGCTCGTCGCTACCTCCACTGACGGGACCCATTGGGTCGTGCGCGGTTCCTGGCTGCCCTACGACTTCAGGAGCGTGACCTACGGCAACGGGACGTTTGTCGCCCTGGGCGCCCCAGCCCAGCCTGCGTGGCCGGGGTCGCAACCCGAACGCCCGTCGGCCTCGCTGCGCCCTGCCGCGGCGTCCGGCGGCCCGGCCTTGCTCGAGAGCATCGCTGCCACCTCCCCTGACGGGGTGACCTGGACGCCGCACGATCTCGGAACCAATGCCGCGCTCACGGCCGCGGCTTACGGTGCCGGACAGTTCGTGGCCGTGGGTCCGCGCGGCCAGCTCGCGACGTCCACCGATGGCCTCGCCTGGACGCTGCAAGCCACCGTCACGAACACCGGCTTGGCGGCGGTGACCTACGGCGCCGGGCAATTCGTGGCCGTGGGCTCTTCCGGCAATGCCGCCGCCATTCTGACCTCGCCCGATGGCGTCCTCTGGACCGCGCGCCAGCCTGTCAGCCAGGTGTTCCTGCAAGCGGTGGCCTACGGCGGCGGTCAGTTCGTGGCCGTGGGAGGCGCCACCATCCTTACCTCCTCCGATGGGGTTACTTGGACACCGCGTCTGGCTCCGACCAATGCCTGGTTGAACGCGGTGGCCTACGGCGGCGGTCTCTTCGCGGCGGTGGGCGAAGGCCAGACTGTCGTAACCTCACCGGACGGGTTGATGTGGACCGGGCACGACGCGGGGAGGGTGATGAGCCTGGCAGCGGTCGCTTACGGCGGCGGTCGATTCGTCGCCGTGGGCAGGCCCGATGCGCTCCTCGCGCAGGGCGCGGCGCTCACGTCGTCTGACGGGACAACGTGGACCCCGGACGGCTTCGCCACCCCCCTCCGCCTCGCGGCTGTGACCTGGGGTGCCAGCCGCTTCGTGGCCGTGGGGGAAGGGGGCGTGATCGTACAGTCCGCCTTGCCTGGGCCGGAGCTGGCCGTGGTGTCGGCGGTGGCCGGTGGCGGCCCGCAACTGATGCTCCGCGGGCCGGCCGGACAATCGTACGCGGTGCAGACTTCGCTTGATCTGGTCCATTGGACTACCTGGACCAACCTCGTCCTGACCACCAATGCCCTCCAGGTGACCGACCCCAGCGGGAGCAGTTACCCGCATCGTTTCTACCGGGCGACCACCGCTCCCTGACCGCGCCGTGGGGAACGCTCGCGCCCGCGGGGCTGAGCACCCCGCCGACCGGTTCTTGCTCGGCGGACGCGGAAGTCTCCCGCCGCAGCCTCAGGCGGACGCGGGCAGACGGACCTGAAACGGGCTGGCGGCGGCAAGCCCAGCCAAGTCTCCCTGGAGGAACCCCGCCACGTAATCCTCGGTTTCTAAGAGATGGCGCCGGACCGGTTGTTCCTCCCGCCGCACCAGGTATTTCAGTTCCTGGGTGTCGGGGGACCAGCGGGTGCCATTGAAGAACTCGGCGCCGGCGAACTGGGTCTTGTAGAGGGCATTCGCGGAGTAACAAGAGCCCAGGTAGAGGTGGCGCGCGCGGCGTTGGGCGAAGAGCTGGGCCGCTGCGGTCATCATGTAGAGCCCGAGATTGCGCCGATAATAGTTCAGGTCGTAGAAGCCATAATAGTAATAAGCCATGCGGGGTTCCTGACAATAGAGCGTCACGGTGCCCACTTCGGCCCCGGTGCCGCTGTCGGTGAAGAGCAGGAGATGGGAGGTGATCGGGCTGGCGAACAGGGCTTCAAGCCGCTCGTCGCTCATCACGCCCTTGCCGAACTTGATGTCCGCGTAGGTCCGATAGAACGCGCGCCGCGCCGCGGTGAACTCGAACCGCGCCCGAGGCACGAGGTCGAATTGGATCCCCGCCCCTTTGCGCAGGACACGCCGGTTCTCCGATGACGGCTCGAAGCGGGCCAAGTCCACCCGGAGATGGCGACAGAGATAGAACCGGTCCAGGGCGCGGGAGGAGGGCAGAAAGCCGGCGGCGAACAAGTCCGCCGGCGTCTCGGCCGCCTCAGGGAACGCCCAGACGGCGTAGGGGAAGATGTAGTTGGGGTAGTCCGACTTGTGCTCGGAAAAGAGGAGCTTCATGGCTGGGGGCGAGGCGGTGGGGAGGCAGTTGCGGCGGGTGGGGTGTGGCGATAGACCCGGGGGAGCCGGGCCCGCCACGCCGTCATCACCTCGTAGGAAACGGTCCCTTTCCAACGGGCCACGTCATGCGCCGTGATCTCCTCGTCGGCCTGGCGCCCCAGGAGCACGGCTTCGTCCCCGGGACGGACCTCCGGGGCCTCGGTCACGTCCACCATCATCGCATCCATCGCCACCCCGCCCAAGATCGGCGCCCGCCGGCCCGCGAGGAGCACATGGCCTTGGTTCCGCACCCGGGGGAAGCCATCGGCGTAACCCAGTGGCAGCACGGCCAGCCGGCGGCGGGTGGTGGCCCGGTAGCGCATGCCGTAGCCCACGGTATCGCCCGGAAACAGGTCGCGGACGGTGGCGACCGCGGCGCGCACGCTCATGGCTGGGGCCAACCCGGGCAGGCGCCGGCACACCGCGGAGGGATAAACCCCCAACGGCAGAATCCCCAGCCGCACCATATCGCCGTGCGCTTCGGGCAGATCCAGGAATCCACCCGAGTTGCACAGGTGGCGGAGGGCGGGCGAGGAGGGCGCGGCGGTCCAGGCCGCCAGGGCCTGGTCGAACCGCGCCCGTTGCTCGTGGGCGAAGGTTTTATCGGCCTCATCCGACATGGCGAAATGGGTCATGACGCCGGCGAGTTCGAGCGCCGGGAGGCTGGCCAGTTGCGCCAACAACGGGGCGGCGGCGGTCCACCGCACCCCATACCGGCTCATCCCGGTATCGATTTCGAGGTGCACGACGGCCGGCTTGCCGCGCGCGGTCGCCAGCTCGGCCAACCGACGCGCCGTGGCCAGGTCTCCCACGCAACAGACCAAATCGTACTCGAGGCACCAGGGCAACTCCGCCTCCGGCCGGGCGCCGAAGAGCAGGATCGGCGCGCGGATGCCCCCGGCGCGCAGGGCCAGCGCCTCGTCCAGCGTGGCGGTCGCCAGCATCACCGCACCGTGCGCCAAGGCCGTTTGCGCCGCCGCCAACGCCCCGTGGCCGTAGGCCTCGTCTTTGACCACCGCCAAGACCCGCAACCCGGGCGGCTTGGCTTGGTTGATGAGGTCCCAATTCCGGCTCAGTTGGGCCAGGTCGATTTCGACCCAGGCCGGCCGGCGCGGGGAGGCTGCCAAGGGAGGCTCGCTGAGGCCGGGGCCCGAGCGGCGGTCGTCGCGGGTGCGCGGATCGATGGCGGGTGGCCCCAGTCTCACTTCGTCAAGGTGCCTTGGTATTTCCGGAACGCCTCCTCACCCAGGACCCGGCGCAGGGAATCCAACTGGTTCTGATAGATGGTGGCCAACTGTTGCGATTGCTCCTCGGGGGTGAGTGTGGGGTCGTTGAGGATGCGTTGGCGCTCCTGGTCCGTGGCCTGGTTGATCTGGTAGAGGGGGAGAACGGTCTCCGGCGTCGTGCCGAGTTGCTGGGCGGTGTCGCGCGCTTGTTGGAAGGCGGGGTCCTGGTTGAGCTGGTAGAACTGGTAGCGTTGGGTGCCCAGGGCTTGTTGGACGGCTTGGTCGCGTTGTTTCTGCAGGTCTTGCCGCAGTTTCACATCCGCGGGATCGGTCGAGTTGCCCAGGGCCGCCAGTTGTTGATCCAGGGCGTCGGTGGCTTGAAAGACGCCGCGGAACTCGTCGGGGGTGGCGTCGAAGCCGCGCAAGGTGTCGCGGAGTTGGTTGGCGTGGTCGGAGTAGCGCAGGAGGTATTCCTGCAACTGGGTCGGATCGAGCACTTTGGCCAGTTCATCCCGCATCTGTTCCCGCAACCGGGCCAGCTCCGCCGGGTCGGTGGGTTTGCCCGCCTTGGCTTGGTCGCGGGTATAGGCGGCGAGGGCCTCGCGGCTGCGGGCCTCGATGTCATGCACCGCCTGCTTGGTCTCGGGGGCGAGATCACCCAGGATGGGCCCGTCGAGGGTGGTCGAGGGATTGGGTAGGCTGGCGGGGTCGGCCCCCACCTCCCACTTGGGTCCGAGCAAAAACGTCAGCAGGGCGCGCCGTTCTTTGTCCAGTGCCTGGAGCTTGTCCGCCGCGCTTTGCAGGATGTCCATGTCGGGGTCGGAACGCCACCATTGTTGATTCACGCTGGGGACTTCCTTGGCCCGGCGGCGCGCATAGAGTTCGTCCACGTCGGCCACGATGATGTCCCGAATCGTCGGTTCCGGGCAGCCAATCGAGCGGAGATTCTGGATGTAAGTTTGGTAATCGTCGGACTCGATGTCGCTCCAGGTCAAAAGCCGGGGGTTGACCACCACGTTGGTCCGCATCAAGCGGATCAGGTTCGTGGTGACCACATGCTGGCGGGGCGGGAGTTTGCGGATGACCAGCGGCCGCGTCGCCAGGAACCACCCCGCCGCCAGGGCCAGGTTCAGCCCCAGCGAGACGAGTATCCAGACTCGCGCGCGCATGACGATAGTATCGGCCAGCCCGCCGGGGAAGGCCACTAGGAAAAGTATGGCCGGCTCAGGCGGGCGAGGTGGCCAGTGGCGGGCGGCGCAGGTGCCAGGGTGTGGCCTGCTCGAAGGCATGCGCCACGCGGAGCAAGACTTCTTCTCCCAGCGGCGGGCCCAGAAGCTGCAGCCCGATCGGCAAGGGCGGCGCCCCCGCGGTGAACCCGCAGGGGAGACTCATCCCGCACAAG